>CAMWUP010000101.1 GCA_947177465.1 uncultured Lachnospiraceae bacterium | reverse complement strand
CGTCAATGCAGCATACCTGCTTGAAAATGGCGAAATTGGTGTTCTGGGACATATAGCGTGCTTTGAGCCGGAGGGTGTCAGACATTATTATCCCATGACTTTTCGGCTGAATCCGGAGACAGGAGAACATACCATGCCCGTTATTCTGGCAGAGCGGAGTGAATTTCTGGCTGGAGAAAGTAAGCGGGAGGACCTTGTGGATGTGCTGTTCAGCGGAGGGCTTTACAAGGAAGAGGATACTCTGTATTTGTATGTAGGTGTATCCGACTGTGAAGTGCAGTATAAGCCGGTACCAAATCCTTTTTTGTGCGAAAGACCGGCAGAATAGCAATAAGCATGACTTGATTGCTTGATAGATTGTGGATGGGATTGTATGATGGAAGAGAATTCCAAATGGTTTGAAAATACGGTTTTTTATGAAATTTATGTGCCGTCCTTCTGCGACAGTAACGGCGACGGAATCGGCGATTTGCCGGGTGTGGAAAGCAAAATTGATTATTTAAAGGAAATGGGGGTCGGCGCAGTTTGGCTGACCCCATTTTATCCTTCGCCGCTTGTAGACAATGGATACGACGTCAGTGATTATTTTGCAGTTCATGAAAGATACGGGACAATTGCGGATTTTGACAGGCTTTTAGAAGCTGCCCATAATGCGGGAATCAGGGTTATTGTGGACATGGTGCTGAATCATACCTCAACAGGTCATGAGTGGTTTTTGAAAAGCTGTGAAAATCAGGAAAAATACAGGGATTATTATATCTGGCGAGAGAAAATTCCCAACAACTGGGAATCCTTCTTTGACGGCAGTGCATGGGAGTATAACGAAGGCAGGCATATGTATTACTATCATGCTTTTTCCAGAGAGCAGGCATGTCTGAACTGGAGCAACCCTGCAATTTTAGAAGAATGTAAGGAAATTCTTCGGTTTTGGCTGGATAAGGGAGTTGACGGTTTCAGGCTTGATGTGATAAATTTTTTAAAGACGGATAAAGCTGCTTTTACCAGAGACAATCCCTGTGAAGACGGCAGTCAGAAGCATATTTACGATAAAAACCAAAAGGGTGTAAGGGAGGCGGTTGCAGAGCTGTCGGCGTTTGTGCATACCTATCCCGACAAATTTCTGTTAGGGGAAATCGGTGATGATGATTTGCAGACGATTCAGTCTTACACAGGATGCGGGCTTTTGGATGCGGCATTTAACTTTAATCTGGGCAGCATGGAAAAATGGGACGAAGCGTATCTGGCAGAGCAGGTACTTGCCATGGATGCGGCAGGCATCAACCCGACTCTCTTTTTCAGTTCGCACGATATGCGCAGGCAGTTTTCCAGACTGTGCGGCGAGAATGTGGAGGCGGCAAAGCTGCTGGCGCTGTTTTTGCTTACGGCGAAGGGGATTCCTTTTCTGTATCAGGGGGAGGAGATACCTCTTGCGGATACAAGAATCAAAAGCAGTCGGGATTTGCAGGATGCACAGGGGAGATATGCGTATGAAAAGCTGCTTCTTTTGGGGAAGACCGAAGAAGAGGCACTGCGCTATGCAAAAGAGCGGGCGAGAGATTATGCCAGGGGGCTGATTGACTGGAAGCTTCATAGAGAAGAAGAGGGCAGCTTAAAGGAGCTGTATCAAGGTCTGCTCATGCTGAGAAGGGAGCATGAAGCGCTGCGGACGGGAAAATACGGAAACATAGCGCTGAACGGGCATTTGTTTTATTTTGAACGGATTGGCAGACAGGAAAAAATTGCAGTGACAATTGATTTTTCCCTTACAGGAATGATTTCCGAGGGGCCTGGCGGGAGTACTGTTTTACTGGAAATTATGGGTGGAAACGGTTGTACGGGACTGGTGGAAAGGCTGGCGTAGAAAAGGAATGAAAGTATTGGGGGTGTAGGAATGAAAAAGGTATCCATGCAGGATATAGCAAGAGAATTGGGCGTCTCCAAAATGACGGTGTCCAAGTGTTTTCATGACAGCGAGGACATTTCGGAGGAGACAAAGCAGGCTATTTTCAAAAAAGCCGAGGAAATGGGGTATGAGTACAAAAAAAGGGTAAAGTACCGGATTGCCGTTCTCTTTTCAGAGGTTTACTTTGAGCCGAATGAAAAATTTTATAATGAATTATATAAGCGGCTGACGGAGCAGGAGTGGCGCAGCAGCATGAAATTTTCCATGATTTATGTGAACAGGGAGGATGAGAGAAATCTGTACCTGAATCCGGTGGTTCTGGAAAACGATGCCATTATGCTTTTGGGGCAGTTTTCCAAAAGGTTTGTTTCCGGCATTGTGGAGCGAAGGATTCCCGTGGTGTGCCTCGATTTTTATTACCGCGGCATCGAAGCGGATTCCGTGATATCCAACAGCTATCAGACGAGCTATGAACTGACCAGCTATCTGCTGGAGCAGGGACATCGGGAAATTTGCTTTCTCGGAAATAAAAATTATACCAACAGTGTCAACGACAGGTATCTGGGGTATTGCAAAGCGCTTTTGGAGGAAAATCTGGAAATCAATCCAAAGAACCGGATTGATGATAGGAACGATAGAGGAATTTTGCAGGAATTTGCCCTGCCGGATAAGCTGCCCACCGCGTTTGTATGCAATAACGACCACGCCGCGTACCTGTTAATCCGGCAGTTGAAGCAGAAGGGGCTGAAGGTACCGGAGGATATCAGCGTGGTCGGCTTTGACGATGTTTTGTATGCCGAGATATCGGAGCCGCCAATCACATCCGTACATGTCAAACGTAAGTTTATGGCGGAGCAGGCGGTGAGTCTGATGAAGCGAAGGCTGGAAACTCCCAATGCGGGTGCAAGGGTGGTAACCATAGACTGCTCCATTGTATACAGGGAGTCTGTGGCGGGCGTTTCAAAAGAGCAGCGGTCTATTTTCGATAAAAATCTATAATACGCTCCGTGCGTGCACTCATATTGAGTAAAAGAGCGTCGGTGATGGTAAGCGCTGCCATGGCTTCCATGACGACAACGGCGCGCGGAACGATAACCGGGTCATGACGTCCTTTTATCTGGACGGATATTTCCCGGTTATTTTTATCTACAGTTTCCTGCAATCTGAAGATAGATGGTGTGGGCTTTACGTGGGCGCGGATTAAAATGGGAGAGCCGTCGCTCATGCCGCCTAAAATGCCGCCCGCGTGATTGGTTTTTTTGGATACTGCGGCGCCGTTCATACAGAAGGCGTCGTTATTGCTGCTGCCTTTTGCATGGGATACCAGAACGCCGTCTCCGATTTCTACCGCTTTGACAGCGCCGATGGACATAACCGCCTTGCTTAGGTTGGCATCTAATTTCTCAAACACCGGCTCGCCGATGCCGGCAGGCATACCTTCTATCAGACACTCCATAATGCCGCCTGCGGAATCAAGCTCCGTCATAGTATCCTTCAAATAGCTCTCCGCACGCGCGGAAGCTTCATAATCCGGCATGGCCGTGGGTGTTGACAGGATAGCTTCTCTGTCAAAAACGGATAGGTCAGCTTCTACGGGACCGATGGAGCGTGTGTAGGCGGTGAGGCATATGCCGAGCTCGCCGAGAAGCTTTGCGGCGATGGCGCCTGCCGCCACGCGTCCGATGGTTTCACGTCCGGAGGAACGTCCGCCGCCTCTGTAGTCACGAAAGCCATACTTGGCGTCAAAGGTATAGTCAGCATGTCCCGGGCGGTAGAAGGAGGCAATTTCGCTGTAGTCTGTCGAGCGCTGGGAAGTGTTTTTTACGATTAGGGAGATGGGGGTCCCTGTGGTGCGCCCTTCAAATACGCCGGAGAGGATTTCCACGGTGTCGTCTTCTCTGCGGGGGGTCGCAATCCGGCTCTGCCCAGGCTTTCTTCTGTCAAGATAGGGCTGAATGTCGGCCTCGGAAAGAGAAAGACCGGCAGGGCAGCCGTCTACCACCACGCCGAGCGCTTTGCCGTGGGATTCGCCCCAGGTTGTAATTTTAAAAATAGTGCCATATGATGAACCGCTCATTTATTTTTTCCATCCTTTTTCTGAATTGTTAAGACAATTTCTCAAGCAGTAAAACCGCATGTCTGCTTCGTTTTTCAATCATACAATAAAATTAGAGGCAGTTGCAATACAAAAAGAGTAAAAAGAGTAAAAAGGGTTAAAAAATATTTGAATTTTGTAGAAAAAGTAATGCAATGTTCAGAAAAGTATGATATTATAATTTCGTATAGCCTTTTACTGACAGGAAGAAAAATGAAAAAAACATTTCGGGAAAAATTCGTAGCCCGATGTGGCGCGAAGGTAAAAAAACACAAATGGCTGAAGTTCCCCATGGCAATCTATATGACGGTGGTTCTTCTGGCTTATCACACAGGCCGTAATCTTGTCGATAATGGCAAGCGGTATTCCTGTGCTGTTTTGTTACTGCTTTTTCTAGTGGTAGGCAGCAGCTTTGCCATGCCGGAAAGTCTTGACAGGCAGGGAGAGGAAGCGGCTCTTTTAGCGGGCGGCGCGCAGCTTGCAGCAGAGCAGGAGGTCAACGAGGCGGAGGTTGCCGTTATCGATATTGAAACTGACGATATGGAAACTTACGATGATGTGGCGCTTTTGTCTGACGTGGAACTGGATACTTATACACTGGAGGAAATTTTAGAAAGCAACAGTGATTACAGAAATCTGGTGGAAACAGTGGAAAACGAAACGGCAGCGGCAGGTATGCCGGAGTCGGATTACAGTGATTATGTATTTGATGCATCGGACTGGCGTCTGATTTTAATCAATAAGCAACATTCCATACCGGAGGATTATACTTTTCCGTTGGGAACCATAACCGGAAGTATGCAGTGTGACGAGCGGATATTAGAAGAGCTGCTTGCTATGATGCAGGCGGCAAAGGATGATGGCGTGGATTTGGTGGTCTGCTCTCCATACAGGGATTACAACAGACAGACGTATTTGTTTGAGAAAAAGATAACCCGTTATATGAATGCAGGCATGTCCTACATGGATGCATACAAGACAGCATCCATGTCGACTACTTCGCCCAATGCCAGCGAGCATAGGATTGGACTGGCAATAGATTTTTACAGCAGCAGTTATCTCAGGCTGGATACGGGGTTTGCGGATACGGCGGCGGGGCAGTGGCTCGCGGCGCACAGTTATGAGTATGGTTTTATTCTGCGTTATCCGGAGGGCAAGGAATATATCACGGGAATCGGCTATGAACCGTGGCATTTCCGGTATGTGGGCGTGGAAGCGGCCACGGTCATTACGGAAAAGGGTATTACATTGGAAGAGTTCTGGGAGGACCTGTAGTATATGTTTCGTTTGTTAAAGCAGGAGGGGAGAGCCAAAAGGGGCGAGTTTCATACGGTGCATGGCGTTATCCAGACGCCGGTATTTATGAATGTGGGGACAGCGGCTGCAATCAAGGGCGCGGTTTCTACACAGGATTTGGAGGAAATTCACACACAGGTGGAGTTGTCAAATACTTATCACCTGCATGTCAGACCTGGCGATAAAATCATAAAACAGCTTGGCGGGCTTCACCGGTTTATGTCCTGGGACAGGCCCATTCTTACAGATTCGGGAGGCTTTCAGGTTTTTTCTCTGGCGGGTCTTCGCAAAATAAAGGAAGAGGGCGTTTATTTTAATTCTCATATAGACGGGCGGAAAATTTTCATGGGTCCTGAGGAGAGTATGCAGATACAATCCAATCTAGCATCCACTATCGCGATGGCATTTGACGAGTGTCCGAGTGCGAGGGCGGACAGAACCTATGTGAAAAATTCCGTAGAGCGCACCACAAGATGGCTTGCGCGGTGCAAAAAGGAAATGCAGCGGCTGAACGGAATGGAGGATACCATCAACAAACAGCAGCTTCTTTTTGCCATTAATCAGGGAGCGGTCTATCCGGATATCCGAATTGAACATGCAAAGCTTATATCAGAGCTGGAGCTGGACGGCTATGCAGTTGGCGGACTTGCCGTCGGGGAAACGCATGAAGAGATGTATCATATTCTGGAGGAGACCATTCCTTTTCTGCCGAAGGATAAACCGGTATACCTGATGGGAGTGGGAACGCCTGCCAATATACTGGAGAGCGTGGAGCGAGGCGTGGATTTTTTTGACTGCGTGTATCCGACCAGAAACGGAAGACATGGACATCTTTATACAAACCGTGGCAAAATCAATTTATTTAATGCAAAATATGAACTGGATTCGCGCCCGATAGAGGAGGGATGTAACTGTCCAGCCTGCAGGCGGTATTCCAGGGCATATATCCGACACCTGCTCAAAGCAAAGGAGATGCTCGGTATGCGTCTCTGTGTGCTGCATAATCTCTATTTTTACAACACTATGATGGAGGAAATCAGGGATGCGCTGGATGCCGGAGAGTTTGCGGCTTACAAAAAACAGAAGCTGCAAAGCATGTCACAGGATTAAAAATTTATAAAATGCTTGCCCTATGACGGGAAGTTGTGTATGATATGCAATAGATGTCCACAAATAGGTAGGACAGGTACAGGAGGACAGAACATGGGTATTTTACTTGCGGAAGCAGGAGCGGCAGGAAGCGCAGATGCGGCTGTAGCAGGCAGCGCGGGCGGTACTTTATTGATGACGATTATCATATACGGCGGAATGATTGCCGCTATGTGGTTTTTCCTTTTCAGACCGCAGCGAAAGGAAAGGAAAAAGCTGGCAGCTATGTTGTCATCATTAGAAAACGGTGACTGCGTGCTGACAACATCAGGCTTTATCGGCATAGTAATCGATATCAATGATGATACGGTAATTGTGGAATTCGGTAACAACAAGAACTGCCGTATCCCGATGGAGAAATCGGCAATCAGCCGTGTGGAAAAGCCGGGTGAGGCGTAAGAAATCAGCATGTAAAAAGTCTTGGAGTGAGAGCTTCAAGGCTTTTTTTGCGCCCATCGTCAGTTATATTGGGTTTTGCAGCAAGTCACGCCTGTACAGCAGACCATTCCCTCATAGCCGCGCTTTCGCTCGAAAAGAAACGTAGCAGTACTAGGCTCGAAAGAACCTCACCAAGTGCTGACGTTTCTTAACGGGCTCTGAGGGAATGGTCTGCTGTACAGGCTGGTCGGTGCGCTTGCAGTAACTAGCGTGGACCATATCGTCGCATGTTTTCCGCAAACTTGCCATGCAGTGTTTTGTAGCGGAGGCTACAAAACATAGCATTTTTCCGGTTTCAGCCGTCAGCGGCGCTATTGTCCGGGCAGACCTTTTGAAAACGCCGGCATTTAGGCGCCGTATTTTGGCGCCTTATGTGCCGCTGCGTTTTCATAGAGCGGGAGCGCGTCTGCACAGACAATAGCG
>CAMWUP010000100.1 GCA_947177465.1 uncultured Lachnospiraceae bacterium | reverse complement strand
TCGGAGAAGCACAGAAGCAGGGCAAGATGGTATACGGCGTCACCGTCAGTATACAGGAAAGCTGTCTTTTAAAGGCGGCAAGGGCGTTTTTGGTGTTTAAGGCAGTGGAAGAGCTGGGAGAAATTATCGTATCCAGTCCTTCTGCGCAGGATATTGAAGACGAACGCTTTGATTTGGATTTTTCCCTGATTATGATTACAGATGCCGGTGTGGATAAGGTGACTGCTGCAATCGGCAATGTATCCGAAATAGAGTCGGTGCTGGCGGAGAGTATAGACCTTTCTGTTATGCAGCTTGATGATGAGAGCAGGGAAGCAGAAGAACATAAGGAAAACATGCATAAGGAAGCCGAGAAGAGCGCGGAGAGTACGGCGGCAGCGCCCGCAGCAGCTCAGATACAGCAGGCATCCCAAATGACGCCCGCACCCGCTTCCGCAGGGAAGCAGCCAGCCACAGCAAAACAGTCCGGTGGCAAGCCGGTGGTAAACCGTACCGTGCGGGTGGATATTGAGAAGCTTGATGTACTGATGAATTTGGTGAGCGAGCTGATTATCGCCAAGAATTCCCTTGTTGCGGCTTCAGAGGCAAACATGGCACAAAACGGCGGTATGACGCAGAGTGGTATCAACGAGCAGATTGAGTACCTGGAGAGTGTTACGACGAATCTCCATGAGTCTGTTATGAAGGTTCGAATGGTACCGATAGAGAGCGTGGTAAACAAGTTCCCTCGCATGATTCGGGATTTGACCAAAAAGCTGGATAAGAAAATGGAGCTTTATATGTCCGGCGAAGAGACCGAACTGGACCGTACTGTGGTAGATGAGATTGGAGACCCCTTGATGCATCTGCTTCGAAATTCTGCGGATCATGGACTGGAGTCTGCGGAGGTGCGTGCACAGCGTGGTAAGCCGGAGGTTGGCTCCATCTGGCTGGATGCCTATCAGGATGGCAACAATGTTGTTATCGAGGTTCGGGACGACGGTAACGGTATCGACACGGAGAGCGTGAAGAGAAAAGCAATCGAGCGCGGACAGATTACGCCGGAACAGGCATTGAATATGTCCGAAAAGGAAATCATCGACTTGCTTTTCCAGCCCAGCTTTTCCACAGCAGAGAAGGTAACCGACGTATCCGGCAGGGGCGTCGGGCTTGATGTCGTAAAGAGTAAGATAGAGGCGCTCAGCGGCGAAGTAGAGGTAAAGAGCAGTCTGGGAGAAGGCAGTACATGGATTATCCGTCTGCCGCTTACCCTTGCCATTATTCAGGCGCTTATGGTGGAAGTCGGCGGAGAAAAGTATGCTATTTCGCTCGGCTCCATTCAGACGATAGAGGATGTTATGCCTGAGGATATTAAGCTTGTGCAGAACAAGGAGGTTATCCATTTAAGAGGAAGCGTTATTCCGCTTATCAGGCTGGATAAGGAGCTTGACGTGACCAGCACAAGGGCGCCGGAAGAGAACATGACGGTGATTATCGTGAAAAAGGGCGATAAGACGGCAGGCTTTGTGGTGGATGAGCTGCAGGGACAGCAGGAAATCGTTATTAAATCCATGGGCAAATACATTGACAATAAGTGCAAGCTGATAAGCGGCGCAACGATTCTGGGAGATGGCGAGGTTGCCCTGATTCTGGATGCGAATGCCTTAATCTGAGGAGGGACAGAGAATGGAAGAAATCAAGATTGCAGGTGAAACAGTGCAGTATATTGTCATCAGATTAGGACAGGAGCAGTATGGTATCGATATCCGCTACATAGATAATATTGTGAGGATGCAGCATATTACCAGAGTGCCGAAGCTGGCGGCATATTTAAAGGGCGTCATCAATCTGCGCGGCGAGGTGATTCCCATTATGAGTCTCAGGCTGAAGATGGGGCTTCCGGCTGATGAAGGGAGCAAGTCGGCAAGAATTATTATTATAAAGCTGGAGCAGTATGGCACCATTGGTATGATTGTAGATGAGGTCAGAGAAGTGGTGACACTGGATATGGAGACGCAGGTCGAAAAAATGGCATATGATAAAGAAGATAAGAATAACTTCATTCAGGGTGTCGGAAAGTATGAGGGCGGTCTGATTTCCCTGTTGGATTTGAATGCCGTAGCGCAGGAAAAATAAACAGAGAGCAACAGAAGGAGATATGCATTTATGGCTGACATGAGTTTGGATAATGTAACTCAGAACTATATGGACGTATTAAGGGAAATCGGAAATATCGGCGCGGGAAATGCTATGACGGCATTATCCCAGATGCTGCAATGCAAGGTGGATATGCAGGTGCCGCAGGTCAGGCTGCTGGAATTTCAGGAGGTTGGCTCCATGATGGGCGGCGAGGAACAGTTGATGGTTGGCGTTTACCTTGCGGTGGAAGGTGATATCACGGGCAGCATCATGTTTCTGGTGAGAACGGACAGTGCAAAGCACTTGGTGAATAAGCTGATGATGGGAATGGCAAGCGAGGGTGAAGAACTCAACGAAATGGAGATTTCCGCCATGAAGGAAATCAGCAATATCATTACAGGCGCTTATCTCAATTCACTGTCAATGCTGACAAACTTAAAGATATATCCCTCGCCGCCGGATTTGGCGCTGGATATGGCAGGTGCTATCTTAAGCGTACCCGCCATTGAATTCGGTATTATGGGAGATAAAATACTTTTAATTCAGTCACAGTTTTATGATGATGTGGAAATAGATGGTTATTTTATCCTGATTCCGGATTTGGAATCTTATGAGAAGATATTGTCTGCACTGGGTATGGTGTAAGATGGTGAACAAATAAGGTTGAACCGAGGTAATTTACTTATGAGCGAGATAATAAAGGTGGGAATGGCTGACTTGAAGGTCTGCAGCAGCCCGAACGGATTGACGACTTTGGGACTTGGCTCTTGTGTTGGAATTGCAATCAGAGACCCAATCACCAAAATCGGCGGGCTGGCACATATTATGTTGCCGGACAGCACGGCTATCCGGGGCGGGCAACTGAATGTTCCTAAGTTCGCGGATACGGGAATTACAGAACTGGTACGGCAGATGGAAGCAATGGGTGCAAGAAGAAACCGGATGGTGGCAAAGCTGGCAGGAGGAGCCATGATGTTTGCGTTTCAGAATAATAAAACAGACTTGGTTCGTGTCGGCGACAGAAATGTGGAGGCTTCAAGAAAGAAGCTTGCAGAGCTGCAGATTCCGGTACTGGTTGCAGATACCGGAGCAAATTACGGACGTACTGTGATATTTTATCCGGAGACAGGAGACTATGTAATCCGGGCAGTCGGAAAACCGGAGAAAGTAATTTAGGAGCAGGCTGAAAATATGAACAGAAAAAAAATGCCGTTGGTATTGATGCTGACAGCAGGTGCGGTTACCTGCATTATTACATTCATAATGAAGTATCCTATTATCTGGAAGCTGGTAACGCTGCTTTTGGTTCTTATCATTTTTTATGTATTGGGAACCATATTGAAGTGGGCTTTGGACACGTTCGATAAGCAGAACGAAAAAGCTGCTTTAGATGAGGGAGAAGTAATCGCAAAGGAAACCGAGGAAGACAAAGAAGAGAACTCCGATAAAGAAAACGAATAGACAGCATGTGAAGAGCAGAATTAGGAGGATGCTATGGACGAGGCGGGAAGAAAGCGGCTTTGGGATGATTATGACAGAACCAAAGCGCCCGAAATCAGGGAAAAAATCATACTGGAATATGCGCCTTTGGTAAAGCTGGTGGCAGGGCGTCTGAGCATGTACCTCGGTTATAATGTGGAGTATGAGGATTTGGTAAGTTATGGCATCTTCGGGCTGATAGACGCCATAGACAAATTCGACAACATGAAGGAAGTAAAATTTGAGACCTATGCGAGCCTGCGTATACGGGGAGCCATACTGGACCAGATTCGTAAGATGGACTGGATTCCCAGAACAATCCGGCAGAAGCAGAAAAAAATAGAAGCGGTTATGAAGGAAATCGAGCTTCTGAAGGGCAGAGAAGCTACGGACGAGGAGATTGCAGCCAGGCTTGGCATAACAGAAGAGGAATATCTGGAGTGGCAGTCCCAGATGAAAATCACAAACGTAGTCTCCTTAAACGAGTATATGGACCAGGGGAGCGAGGTACCTCTTGAAGGCAACCGCCATAATGCGGCGCGGTTTGAGGGGCCGGAGGAAAGTATAGAGAAAGAAGAACTGAAGAAGGTGTTGGAAGAAACGTTAGAAATTCTGACCGAAAAGGAGAAAAAAGTAATTCTGCTTTACTATTACGAAGAATTGACACTCAAAGAAATCAGTAATATTCTTGAGGTTTCTGAGTCCCGCATTTCCCAGCTTCACACACGGGCGCTTCAGAAGATGAAAGACAAAATGGGAGTCTACATGGGGATTTTTAACAGATAAAGAGATGATTAGTATGTGGGTGTGGAGGCGACTTATAGATTGACGAGGAGAAGTGCATGGCGAACGGTTATTTCAGGCTGGTAAAGAACGGCTTAGGGTTTGGTATACAAACGGTAATACCCACGGGAGATGGAGAACCGATTAAAATAGGAGAAGTTGCAGATTATCTTGCGCAGTATGGGATAAGCTGTGATATTACAGCATTAAAAGATTTGCTGGAGCAGAGATGGAATTCTGTTATGCCCCTTGGCAGTGGTGATTGTCCTTCCATCAATATGAGTTACAAGCTTTTGGTGGAAGAGGAAAACATGAGGGCCATCATGAGGCTTTATCCCCCGTCAGAGACAGGCAAGGCTTTGACTGCGCAGGATATTTTGGGAGATTTAGCCGGCAGGCAGATTAAGTTTGGCGTGTTGGTCAAAAACATAGAAGCTGCAGTTGCAAATGGAGTTTACTGTACAGATATTGTAGTGGCAGAGGGACAGCAGCCCCGCGAGGGAAAGGATGCGGTTATAGAGTATTATTTTAATGCGGATGCAAAGGCAAGGCCTACGCTGAAGGACGATGGAAGCGTGGATTTCTTCCACCTGAATACCATAAGCCACTGCAAAGCAGGCGATACGCTGGCACATCTGATTCCTGCCGATTTGGGAGAAAACGGAACCAATATTATGGGGGTTGTCATAAAGCCCCGTCCGGTGAAGAATCTTCTGTTAAAGTATGGTAAGAATGTGGAGCTTGCAGAGGATAAGCTTACCTTGAAGGCGCAGGTGAGCGGACATGTTACACTGGAAGACGAGAGAGTAGTCGTATCCAATGTGCTGGAGCTGAAAAGCGTGGATATGTCTACCGGTAACATAGAGTATGACGGCAGTGTCACTGTGACCGGCGATGTGCAGGCAAATTTTTCCGTCAGGGCGAGGGGAAATATTGTAGTAAATGGTCTGGTGGAGAGCGCTTATTTAGAGGCTACCGGTGATATCATCATTGCCCGCGGTATGGCGGGGATGAATAAAGGAGAGTTGAAGGCGGGCGGCAATGTCGTTGCCAAGTTTTTTGAGAGGGCAAAGGTAAGTGCAGGCGGGTATATTACAGCCGAGTCTATTATGCACAGCACGGTAATGGCAGGCAAGGAAATTACGGTAGATGGCAGGCGTGGCTTTATTGCGGGCGGGCGTACCTGTGCAACCAATCTGATTAAGGCAAAGACCTTTGGCTCGACGATGGGAACATCTACGGTTTTGGAGGTGGGCGCAGACCCGGCGGTCAAGGTACGCTTTGCGGAACTGCAGAAGACGGTTGGGGAACTGAATAAAGTGATAGACAGCTTAGACCCGATTATTTCCACTTATATACAGAAACGCAAGCAAGGAATAAAGCTTTCGATGGAACAGCTTCAATATCTGGCGTCTGTGGTAAAGACAAAGGAACAAAAGCTGCCAGAGCTTAAGAAAGCCCAAAAGGAAATGGATGCGCTGGCAGAGATTATTGACCAGCAGGCGTATGCACAGGTAGTTGTACAGGAGAAGGCATACCCGGGCGTGAAGGTAGTAATCGGCGATGTATCCATGGTTGTACAGAAGGAACAGCAGTACTGCCGTTTTGTGAAACAGCAGGGAGACGTTAAGGTTGTAGGTATGTAAAGGAGGTTCAGAATGGCATTAGGTGCGATTGAGTTAGGGACGATAGCGAGGTCGCAGGATTACACGGCACTGAAGCAGAATGAGGATAACAAGGGGATTGCACAGCAGAGTAACCTGACGCAGGAAATGCATCGGGAAACAGACATCAGGACGAGGCAGGTCGTGCAGAGTGATAATGCGGACTGGCAGAACAAAAAGTTTGACTCAAAAGAAAAAGGGAGCAGCAGTTACGCGGGAGACGGCGGCAGAAACCGGAAGAAGAAGGCGGATGTGGACGGATGCGTGGTGTGCAAGGATAAGAAGAGTTTTGACATAAAAATTTAAGGAGACACATAAATGGGCGCAATGGAAATAATCCTGCTTATCGCAGGGGTCATCATTTTTATACTTAGCTTTTTTATTCCTACGGGCAAGGGGGCTGATGACGGCACGAAGGAGATGGTAAAGAAAGAAGTAAAAAATGTGGTGGCGCGGGAAATGGACGAAGTCAAGGAGCGGATAGAAGATATTGTAGATGAGACAGTTGACTATGCGGTAGAGAAGACGGAGCGTTCCCTGGAGCGGGTTTCAAATGAAAAAATTATGGCAGTCAATGAATATTCGGATACCGTTCTTGAGGATATCAACAAGAACCATCAGGAGGTTATGTTCTTATATGATATGCTCAATGATAAGCATGAAAATATAAAGTCAACAGTCAGTAAAATAGAACAAACTGTGAAAGAGGCAGAAGCGGCAGGAGAACAGCTCTCTGCACAGGGAACATCTGCTGAAGAAAACGATGAAGCGGATATGGCGGAAGGAACACCGGAAGAGTCGCAAAAAGAGGATATCAGTTTTATAGATAGCAGCCCTGAGAAGGAAAATCAGAATGAGAGAATACTTGAATTGCACAATGCCGGTAAATCCAATGTCGAGATAGCAAAAGAATTAGGGCTTGGCGTTGGAGAAGTAAAGCTGGTAATTGATTTATTCAGGTAAAAGCAATGTATTGATAGGGAGCAAAATATGATGAAACTGAAATATTATCTGCGTGGGCTTGGAATCGGGATACTTGTGACTGTTCTGCTAATGACTGTCGCAGCCGGAAAACGCAGGACAATGACGGACGAAGAAATCAAAGAGAGAGCACGTGAATTGGGTATGTCAGAGAGTATAGTGCTTGCAGATATGCAGGGAAATTCTGCGTCAGGCGAGGAGGATGGCAAGGCGGATGCTACAGTCGAGCCGGACAAGACGCCGGATGCTACGGCAACACCGACACCGACGCCGACAGAGGCGGAAACGCCAACACCGACGCCGACAGAGGCGGAAA
>CAMWUP010000099.1 GCA_947177465.1 uncultured Lachnospiraceae bacterium | reverse complement strand
GCGCAGTATGGAGACTGTGTCCTCCACTGTAGGTTCGTCCACCATGACCGGCTGAAAACGCCGCTCCAATGCCGCATCCTTTTCAATATACTGCCGGTACTCGTCCAAAGTGGTCGCGCCGATACAGTGCAGCTCTCCCCTTGCCAGCATGGGCTTTAACATATTGCCGGCATCCAGCGCGCCGTCCGTCTTGCCCGCACCCACAATGGTATGCAGCTCGTCAATAAAGAGGATAATCTGTCCGTCGCTCTTTTTGACCTCCTCCAGTACCGCCTTTAAACGCTCCTCAAATTCGCCACGATACTTAGCGCCTGCGACCAGTGCGCCCATATCCAGCGCAAAAATCTTTTTGTCCTTCAGTCCCTGCGGCACGTCGCCACGCACGATACGCTGCGCCAGCCCCTCCACTACCGCCGTTTTGCCGACGCCCGGTTCACCGATGAGCACCGGATTGTTTTTGGTCTTTCGGGAGAGAATACGGATAATGTTGCGGATTTCACCGTCGCGTCCAATCACGGGGTCAAGCTTCTGCTCCCTTGCCTTTTCCACAAGCTCCTGCCCGTACTTTGCCAGTGTATCATAAGTCGCCTCTGGATTGTCACTGGTGACTCTCTGATTGCCTCTCACGGTGGAGAGCGCCTGCAGGAAACGCTCTCTGGTGATGCCGTATTCCCTGAAAATTTCCTTGAGTGCTTTGTTCGGATTCTGCAGCATGGACAGGAAGAGATGCTCCACAGAGACATACTCGTCCCCAAGTCGCTTTGCCTCATCCTCAGCGGACAAAAGCGCCTTGTTCAAATCCGGCCCCACATGCAGCTCGCCGCCCTGTACCTTGACTCTTTTCTGAAGCGCTTCCTCGACGCGTCCGAGAAAATGCTCCTTATTCACTTCCATTTTTTCAATCAGCTTTAAAATCAGACTGTCTTCTATGGTCAAAAGGCTATAGAGCAAATGCTCCTGTTCTATTTCCTGATTCCCATATTCATAAGCCAGCTTCTGGCAGCCCTCCACGGCTTCCATGGACTTCTGCGTGAATTTTGAAATATTCATTATAATAGCCTCCTTTTTCTTGTTCTATTGATACTATAACACAGAGAACAAGAAATGCAATAAGAAAATTATAAACATTTTCTAAAACCTTACTCTATATATTATAGTAATCCGCAAAAAACCGAGGTTATACATGGCTGCTTCTCTTTTTGCATTTTTAGAAAAAATAAACGCATTTTTGTGGAATGGTCCCATCATTCTGCTTCTTGCGGCAACCCATCTTTTTTTTACCGTCCGTCTGTTTCCACAGCGGCTTACCTTCCGCGCCATATGCGCCTCTGTTTCTTCCGGAAAGAAGACAGGGGAAAAAGGCATGAGCGGCTTTGCCACACTTGCAACCACGCTGGCAGCAACGCTCGGCACCGGCAATATTGTCGGTATCTCCACCGGCATCGCGCTGGGTGGTCCGGGCGCCCTGTTCTGGTGCTTTTTAACAGGGCTTTTCGGTATGGCTACTGCCTATGCGGAGTGTTATTTAAGCTGCATATACCGAAAAAAACACGCTGACGGAAATGTCGCCGGCGGTCCCATGTATGTGCTGGAACAGGGATTAAAAAGCAGGCTGCTTGGCAAGTTTTATGCCTTTTGCATTGTGTGCGCCGCCATCGGCGCAGGCTGTACCACCCAGTCCTCCGCCATTGCAGACGCCGCTTACTCTACCTGGCATCTTTCCCCCCATATCGTCGGCATGGCGGCGGCCGTTCTGACCGGATTGGTCATACTCGGCGGTGTCGGCAGCATCGGCAGCTTCTGTACCCGCATGGTACCGCCCTTAAGCTTCCTCTACATGGGAGCCTGTCTTTATCTTTTGTGGCAAAACCGCGCTTTCCTTGCGCCCTCCCTTTCCCTTATCCTCTCTTCCGCCTTCACCGGACGCGCTGCCGCCGGTGGTTTTGTGGGAAGCACCTTTTTAGTGGCGGCGCGTTTCGGCATTGCCAGAGGATTATTTACCAACGAGGCAGGCATCGGCACCGCTGCCATTGCCGCCGGCGCTTCCAATGATTCAAACCCTGTCAGACAGGCGCTTGTCTCCATGACCGCCGTCTTCTGGGATACCATCGTGATGTGCACACTGACCGGCTTCACCATCATCAGCAGCATATTGGCGCACCCGGGCAGCACAAAGGGCTATACCGACGCAGGGCTTACAAGCGCCGCTTTCGCCTTCCTGCCCTTCGGCGGAAACACCTTTTTAACGCTCGCTCTGATAGCCTTTGCCCTCGCCACTCTGGTGGGCTGGTGCTACTTAGGTGAAAAAGGAGCGGCTTACCTGTTCGGGGAATCAGGTATCCGCTCATATCAGCTCGTTTATATCGTCATGATTTACATAGGGGCTATCATCCCCATGCAGCTTGTATGGAGCTTTACTGATTTTATCAACGCCGTTATGGTTATTCCGAATGTTCTCTGCCTCTGGGTACTGTTTCAAAAAATCGGAAAACCAAAAGCCGTTTAAGCGTTGATGACCATCAAAATCGATGCCTGCCCCTGTTATAACATCACAAACTGCACGGACAGCAGCGCAATGCCCGGCTTGATATGCTCCGCCGACAGTTCATACAAGCCCTTGGACAATACTGCCTTGCCTATCCGCTGTATATACCGGTTTCCTCTGGTGCCATTGGTCTGTATCATGCCCGCTTCCTCGCCGTTTAAGCAGAGCCTGCAGAGCATTTGCGCCCTGTCGCTTTTATCCGACATAATTGTCACATTGATACTGTACAAGCCGTCATGTTCCACCTTTATCAGTATTTTCTCTTTTTCTGCCCGTTCTCCCGTAAGGTCTGTCAGTCCGGACGCCGCCTCCGCTTTCCTTGCCGACGCTTTTTCTGCCGCTTCCGCCTCTCCAAGCGGTCTTATCTCTATGGGCTTCTCCGCCCTGACTTCCCGCTTTGCCACGGGAGAAGCGAGCAGAAACCGCAGAATGTTCATCGCACAGCGCTGCAGCTCTCCCTTTGTCAGACTTCCTTCCGCCACTGCGCACAGCGTGTTGTCGCCTCTTGCATTAATTGCCGCGCCGTTATTGTTCACCACCATATAGACGTCATTCTGGGCGCGCACCATGGAGCGCATATCCAGCAGATTTGCCGCGCCGCCATTTACTACGTCGTTTAAGCCTGCCCACCAGTCCGTCATCACCAGCCCGGTGTAGCCCCATTCTTCCCTTAAAATAACGGTATTCAAATCATAATTGGTGGCATTCTGATAGCCGTTCATAGGATTGTAGGTGGTCATCACCGCCCGGCCGCCGCCCTCCTTCACCGCCATTTCAAAGCCCTTTAAATAGATTTCGCGAAGCGCCCTTTCCGACACCACGGCGTCTACCCTGTGGCGGGACTGTTCCTGATTGTTACAGGCAAAATGCTTCATGGTGCCAGTCACACCGGCTCTTCCCATGCCACGCTCACATGCCGCCGCAATCGCGCCCGTCACATAAGGGTCCTCAGAAAAATATTCAAAATTTCTGCCGTTTAAAGGGTGTCTGTGAATATTGATGCCGGGTCCCAGCAGCGTATCCACCTCATTCAGGCAAAGCTCCTGCCCTTCCAGATAAAACAATTCTTCTACCAACGCTTCATCAAAGCTGCACGCAAGCAGCGTACCGCCCGGAAGCTGGGTTGCCTTTTCCCCCGTATCCATGCGGATGCCGGAAGGACCGTCTGCCGCACAGCCCGCGGGGATTCCCCTTGCCGCCAGATCGTCGCTCACCCCGCCGAAGGCTGCCGCCGTGCCCGGCGTCACTCTGGCATTGCACATGCCCTCGCCCCGCACGATGACCGCAAGCTCCTCCAGAGAAAGCTGTGAAGTAAACGTCTCCAGAGAAGCCCTGCCCGCAAGGACGTCTCCGAATAAAATCTCCTTTTCCCCTGCAACAGGCAGTGCTGCCGGCAATTCGTCCGGCAGATTTTCCAGTATTCTTTTTTCCAAATCGACGGTGCGCAGAGGAACATCTTCATATACCACCTTATAGGTGCCGTCCGCCTGCAGAAGAGGCTTCATTCTGCGGAAGCTCCTCACCGGTGCCGCTGCCTCATGCAGACGCTCCGTAACAAGCAGTTCCTCCAATACAAAAGGGGCTTTGCCGCCTTTTCCCAAGACCTCTTTTGTCCTGCGGCAGTCCACACCTGCCAAAAAGCGGTAAGCTCCCGCCTCCAGCACAAAGCAGGACTTATTGCCTGTCACGCCGCCGTCATCGTAAGATGCAAATCTTTTTATGGGAATGTGAAAATCCAGTACCTGCGACTCTCCTGCCGCCAGCAGCTTCGTTTTGGCAAACGCTGCAAGCACCCTGCCTGCTTTTCCCAACAGACCCTGCGGCGCCTCCACATATACCTGAAGCACCTCTCTGCCTGCATATGCGCCCGTATTTTCTACCCGCACCTGAAACTCCACACAGCTTTCCGCCGCACTGCCCGTCACCTTTGCTTCCGCCGCCTCCCATGAAAAGGTTGTATAGGACAGCCCGAAACCAAAAGGATACAGCACCTTTTCAGGACAAAAGGTTTCAAAGTAGCGGTAGCCCACATAAATATCTTCTTCATAAAAATTACATACATCGCTGCCATAATTGGCATGGGCAGGATAATCCTCTATGGAGCGGGCAATCGTGTCCGTCAGATGTCCCGACGGCGATACCGCCCCCACAAGTACATCCGCCGCCGCATTGCCGCCCTCCATACCGCCATGCCACACATAAAGCAGCGCCTTGACAGACCCGTGACACCAATCTGCCGTTGTCCACGACATATCGATAATGTTGGACACATTAAAGACTACCGCCACGTCGGAAAAATATTTTGTCACAAGAGAAATCATGGCGATTTCGTCCTCTGCCAGCCTGTAGCTGCCGGCAGCATCCGCATTGTCCCTGTCCTCTCCTGCCGTCCTTCCCAACACAATAATTGCCTTGTTGGAGACAGCTGCCGCTTCCTTTACCATGGTGTCCTCAAGCGACATTTCCTCCTGATGCCACGGCTCTGTCGCCCAATCATCCCCTATACAGGCAGGATGCACTGCAGTCCACTCCTCATAAAGCTTTACAAGCTGCTCATGTAACCTTACCCAGGTATACTGTCGGAAACCGTCTATCAGATTGGTTGTGTATTCCACGTTTACCAGACCGCCCGAACCAATACCGCTCTTATAGTAATTTATCTGGCTTCTGCCGAAGACTGCCACCCTGTCTTCTTTGGTAATCGGCAGCATACCCTCTTCATTTTTTAATAACACAGCGCCATCCGCTGCCGCCTTTCTGCAAAAAGGCGCCAGCTCCCGCAGCGCTCCTCTCTTTTTTTCTTCCTGCATAACCGAATCCTCCTGTGTTCATGAAAAATCACTTTATTTTAAACCTGCCGCGGCGGTACTGTTTATCTTTTTAAACAGCCGCAAAAGCACCAATACTGCCGCTGCTGCCAGCACCACCTCTGCGCAGAACTGCGCATAGGCAAGCCCATAGAGCGGAAAAAGGTAATTTAACAGATAAAGCGCGGGAATTTCCAGCACTATTTTTCTGAGTACGGCAAAAACAAGCGCCTTCTTTCCCATGCCGCACGCCTGAAATACGCCGACAGCAAGAAAGTCCACCGCAAGAAAAGGCAGCGCCAGACACAGACCTCTCAAAAATTTGGCGCCGTAGGCCACAATCACTTCATTTTTCATAAACAGTCTGGTAAGCCCGCCCGCTCCTATATAAAATGCAAGTGTCGTGACTGTCAAAAATCCGATAATTAATTTTAATGCAAAGAAAATCGTCTCTTTCATGCGCCCGCTGTTGCCGCTTGCATAGCTGTAACTGACCAGCGGCATAATACCCTGTGAAAATCCCATGGCAATATTCATGGGCACCATATTGATTTTCTGTACAATTCCCATCGCTGCCACTGCCTCTGCACTGTAGGACGCAGTAAAGTTGTTCAGCACGGTCATACCGGTCACATTCAGCAGGTTCTGAATCGCCGCCGGAATTCCCACGCCGCAGACGCCCAGCAAAATTGCCTTTTGAAAAGAAAATTTGGAAGGGCTTATGCAGACATAAGTGCGCCCTCTCTTTACAAGCAGCAATACAAAAAAGTAAATGCAGGCCACACAGTTGGACAAAAAGGTGGCGAGCCCCGCTCCCGCAGCGCCCATATTCAGTCCCCACGGCAGAATAAAAATGGGGTCAAGCACAATATTTAAAAGGCACCCGCTCATGGTACCAAGGCTGGCATGAAGCGACGCGCCCTCCGCGCGCACCATATACGCCATCACTACATTCAGAATTGCCGGCGCCGCGCCAAAGCTGACCGTCCACTTCAGATATTCTCCCGTTGCGGACGCCGTCCCGCTGTCCGCTCCCAGCGTCTTCAGAAGCGGTATCTGAAACAGTGTAAAAAACAAGGAAAACAAAATGCCGCTGACAAGAGCGCAGTAAAAGCCAAACGCCGAACTGCGGCGCACCGTATCATAATTCTTCCTGCCCAGCGCACGACTCATCATACTGGAAGAACCGACCCCGAACAGATTGTTTACCGCATTGAACGCCAAAAGCACCGGAGCCGCCAGCGTTACCGCTGCGTTTTGTACGGAGTCGTTTAAGATTCCCACAAAATAGGTATCCGCAAGATTATAAATCACCATGACCAGCGAACTGATAATCGTCGGCACCGCCAGCTTCATAACTGCCTGCGGAACAGGTATCTTTTCAAATAATTGCGTTTTCTGCGTATCTTCCATATGTAGCAACCAGACCTTTCTGCCGATGCGCATTTGTATGGCGGCAGATACTATTTTAGCACGGAGGCATTCAGAAATCAATGTGTGAGATATGCGGCGGTTACGTCTGTTCGGCGAGTCACGCCCGTACAGCCATCTGTTCCCAAGGAGCCGCGCTCTCGCTCAGAAAGAAACGCAGCAGTGCTAAGCTCGTGAAATACCTCGCTAAGCACTGACGTTTCTTAATGGGCTCCTTGGGAACAGATGGCTGTTTATCAAATGCAATAAATAATTTTTAAGTCAAAGAAAACACCAAATGATTTGTAGCTTCATTTAATGCTTGTTCTATAGATTTTGTCCCTGATACTGTACTGTTACAACATAAACTGTTTTGTGTGGCTCATCAATGCGAAAAATGGCGATATAGTTATCAATCAGTAACTGACGGTAGCTTTTTCCGGCATATCTGCTTCTGCTCCGTTAGCAATTTCCTGCTCGGACTCGAAGATTGCTTGGTCGATGCGATTCATTCTTGCAAATTTATCATATAGTCCACTGCTCATTACAACCAAGTCGCTATATCCGTTTTTGGTAATAAAAATAGGCTCCTGTTCTTTGTGTGCGATATTGGAAA
>CAMWUP010000098.1 GCA_947177465.1 uncultured Lachnospiraceae bacterium | reverse complement strand
AAGCCTGTCAATGTCCACAGGATTCTCTTTCCTGCACCCCATCTGTACAATACGCGCTGTCAAAACCGCCGTTTTTCCTGAGCCTGCCGCCGCCGATACCAGAATGTTACAATCATGCAGCTCAATAACCTGCTTTTGTTCAGGTGTAAATTCTACCGCCATATTTCCTCCGAGCCCCCTTCCCGTATGCGCGCCATCGCTTCTTCCTTGTCCATCTCTTCGAGATTTCTCGGTCCGCAGCCCGGCAGTCCGCCGTCAAAGCCGCATACACCCTGAAAAGAACAGTAGGTGCAGGCGCTTTCTGTCCCGCTCTCATAAGGATTCAGCGCAATATTTCCATCCAGTATTTCCCGTCCGAGCTGCCGCACCTTCCTGCCCACAAACAACGAAATTTCCCGAAGCTCCTCACCGTTCAGCACAGAAGAACGCGCTGAAAAGCTTCCGTCCTTTTTGTACTCTACCGGAATCACGTCTGACTTTGTCACGGCTTCCTCGTCCAGACGCCTTGCAATCTCCCCGTCACTATTGACGATGCCGCCTGCGCGAAGCTGCTCTAACAGGGCAGCGTTAATTTCCTCCGGCGCAGTCTCCGCCTCCGCGGAGATAATCGGGTCATACACATGGTAATACAGCATGGCGGCAGGCACCACTTCCTTGTCCGGATGCTTTTTTGTCTCACGCTCCACCGCCGCGTTCATATACACCACAAGCTGAAGCTGCAAGCCATAGTACAGCGCCGCCAGATTAAACTTCCTGCTGCCGGACTTGTAATCCACCACCTTGACATAGAGCTTATCCTCCTCCATCAAGGTATCCACCCTGTCAATCCTGCCTGCAAGCTGCATCCGCTCCTCCTTTGACAGTGCAATGTTGATGCTCTCCAAATCCGAGACGGACGAAAAGGACATTTCATAGCTCCCCGGCACAAAGCTTCCCTTTTTTAGCTGATACTGCAAAGTCAGCACCGTCCGCTCCAGAATCCGCCCCATCCGCCTGATGGCGTATTCATTCCTCGCGTTGTCATACAGTACCGCAGCCCCGTATTCCGCCGCACAGAGAGACAGCACGTCCGCCACGGTTTGCCTCGCAAAATCTTGCGGAAAATCAAACCAGGTGTAGGCGCTCTCCTCCAGCTTGTGGGAAAAGCCCTCTAACACGCCGTGAAAAACATTTCCCATGTCCACATTTTCAAAGGTAAGCTCTTCCCGCTCCTTCAGGCTTATACCATACTGTAAAAAGTGCCGGTACGCACAGGCGGCATAGGTCTCCAATCTGCTGACACTGTTTCGTAAAATCTGCCCATAGAGCACCCTCGCCACATTTTTCTGCAGCGGACTGTGCTCATAGCGGTAAAATGCCGCATCCGTAAGCTGCTCCAGCAAACCGGCGTATTCCACCCGCTCCCTGTAAGCGCGGTATAGCGTAGCAGCCTCCATAAAGCCTTGCTTTCCGTCCATAGCCGCCGCATCCGCCTTTTCGGAAACAACTGTCCATTGTGCCATACTTCCCTGCGCATATTCCCGCAGGGCGCCTGCCAGATAGGGCAGCCCCGCCTCCGGCGTCATAATCTGTGACAATACAGGCTCTTTTTCCGGATATTCCACAGATAACTGTGGGAAAAGCTGTCTCATGGATGCAATCAGGTACGCAGGGCGCAGCGCCTTTCCCTCACCGCTCATCCCCGCATAGGAAAGATAGAGGAAATCTGACGGCTTCGTCATATTGAGATACAGGTACAGCCTTTGCATGTACATCTGCTGACGCGGCGACGGCGCAAGCTCAATCTCGGACTGCCTTAAAAACTCCCTGTCAATATCGGAAATAATACCGCCCTTACCGGTGTTCTTCGGAATGTTGCCGTCGTTCACTCCCACAAAAAAGAGCGCCTTTACCTCCCGCAGACGGGTCCTCTCGATATCCCCCACCAACACTCTGTCCACATTCTGGGGAATCGTACCCACCTCAATTTCCGCAAAGCCCGCCTCCAGAATATCGGCAAATTCCTTCAGGCTCATGGGCTCATCTCCCAAAAGCCCCATAATCTGCTCCAATAGCTCCATCACCAAACGGTAAACCTGCGCATATTCCTTTGCCCTGACAAGCTCTCCTCGGTCAAGAAACATTTCCTCATAGGCGGCAAGCCGCTCCGCCGCTTTGTTTTCGGTCAGAAAAAGATACAGCGCCTCCACATATGACGCCGCGCTCTTTGTATCCACATTTAACAGCGGAGAAAGCTCCGCATAGAAGCGCTCCCGCAGCTCGTTGATGGCGAGCAGCGGCTCCGTCTCCTCCTTCATCTGCGCCGTCCTTTTTGTAAACTGCATGCTCCACTTGCGCTTGCCGCGTATGCCGGTCTCCTTACAGTAATTTTCCAGCAAATCCGTCTCCTCGGGCAGAAATCCCGCAAGCCCGCTCCGCAGGTACTGAAAGACACTCTCGTAAGAAAAATTTTTTGCCAGTACCTCAAAGGCACTCTTAATATATTCTGTCAGTGGGTTTAGGACAATTCCCCGCGTCCTGTCTACAAAGCAGGGAATCCCCAGCAGGGAAAACTCCGCTTCCACCAGCTCGGCATAAACCTCCAAATCGCCCGCCACCACCGCAATATCCCGATAACAGCAGCCTTCCTCGCGCACCAGCCTGCGCAGCTTGATTCCCATCTGCCGCACCTCTTCCCTGACAGTGGAAGCCGCAAACAGATGCACCGCAGACTGCGGCTTGTCATACTCCTTCACGGGATAACGAAACAGTGTGCGCTCCAAATGGGCAAGCGGTTCATTGTGGGAAAAACGGTGCCCGCCGTCGTATCCGGCAAAAACATCCCTGCCCCGCTCCGTTTTTTCCTCCTGCGCCATTTTGATAAAATCCGCCACCGTTTTTTTGCTCAAATGAAACAGCTTCTGCTCACCGTCCATTAAAAACGGGTCCTCCCGCAAATCCAGCGTGACTGTTAAAATAACCTCTTTGGCAATCCTTAAAAGCTTCCCGATTACCCTGTTCTGAATGGGGGTAAAGCCGGTAAAGCCGTCAAATGCGAAAACACTGTTTTTTACGATTGCAGAACGTTCTAACGATTCCCTGAGTAAATCCAGCGTTTCTTCCGTCGTTATGAATTTTTCCCGTATATATTCCATAAAACCGCGGTATAAAACCTGCAAATCCTTCAGTTTATAATACAGCGTTCCCTTTTTTGCGGCGTAATCCATCAGCTTTTGTACATCCTCCACACCGACACCGTATTGCATAAATTCGGAAATGGCGCTTTTTACCTCATGAATATAACCCTGCTTGTCCAGATTGGAGCCAAGGTAGGGAAGCTCTTCCTTTAAACTGCCCGCCACCTTTCGGAGCACCAGGCTTTTTCCCGTATCGTCCAGCACGGGGATTTCCCTTTTGCCCACCTCCTCAAAAATACGGTGGGAAAGGCGGCTGAAGCTTAAGACATCGATGTTAAGGATGCCGCCGCGTTTATTGACCGGATGAGTCACAATCTCCTTCTGTGTCTGCATGGTGAACTGGTCCGGCACGATAATCAAAAAATTTCGTTCCGGCTCCTCTTCCGCCCTCTGAATGATTTCCGAATAAAGACGGGTGCTCTTGCCCGCACCCGAACCGCCAAACACAAAACGCAGACTCATATAAGCGTAAACCTCCACAAATAATCCGCCGCTTCCTCCGCATAATCGATTCCGATTCGCTTTCCTGTAAGAATCCGGCTTTCCTCCACCTCTATCCCCTCTGTGAGATAGAACTTACGACTCTCTGCCATATCGATATCATTGTCGGCTTTTGTGATATGCATGGCGATACAGAGCTTGCCCGGGCCGTCCGCTAGATGTTTTTTTAGGGATGCCGGTATTTTTTCCACTACAGCAGCACTTTTCCCGCTGTCCCCCGCACTCTCCGCCTTCCGCTTCTCTCTTGCCGCCCTGCGCCTTTGCATATCCTCTATCCGAAACCGCTCCATAATGCTTCTCGAAGCCTCGTCTGCCGGCTCCACCATGCGGATTAAGGACGCCATGGGAATCCCGTCCACTCCGGCTGTCACATTCACGCAGTTGTACATGCCGTAAATAAAATACACATAGGAGGTTCCGCCAATATGAAACATCGGTTCCGTCCGCTCCGTCCGCCTGCCGCCGTAAGTATGGGAACCCTTGTCCTCCACCCCCATGTAAGCTTCCGTCTCCGTGATGATGCCCCGCACCTCGCCGAGCGGCGTTTCATGCACCATGATTTTGCCAATCAGACGACGCGACAGCTCCAGCGCATCCGTCAGAAAAAACTCCCTCGTCAGCCGTTTTTGGTTCTCTGATAAAAATAACCCCTGTATATTTCTGCCATTTATTCCCATTACGCATCATCCTCTAGAAATCTCATTATATGCAAGATTAGATTCCACAAGATAACGCACGTCTTTCCCATGTGCCTTTGCATACGCAATCTCCGACCTCGTGCTCTCACCGATATAGCCTTCCACATTAATGACATAGATGCTGTCTGCCATATCTATCTTGCGTTTATGCATATCATCAAGCATTTCTTTTGTTTTTGAAAGAGTTCCCTCGTCCATTCCTTCCCAGACTTCACAATCCCCGGCATGACCAAATAAGCCAACCGATATTACAATATTTCCCTCAAGAGTCAGCCGTTTCTGTGCTTCCATAAACGCATCCTTAAAGCGTGTACTGCCGCATAATGTAATGACCGGATAATATCCCTGCATATTTTTTCTCCTCTTTACATATTGCGAAACTCCCTTATCATGAACAGGTATTGTGTCATAGAGACAAAATAAGGGCGACTTGCCACGCTTCGGAGCCCGTTTTTGTCTCTATGACACAATACCGTCACATGCTTAAAAACTTTCGCAGTCAATTATTGTATCACCAGCTCCACAGGGCAGTGGTCCGAGCCTAAAACTTCGCTGTGGATTGCCGCGCTCTGAAGCCTGTCTTTTAAACAATCCGAAACCACAAAATAGTCGATACGCCAGCCTGCGTTCTTCTCCCTCGCCTTAAACATGTACGACCACCAGGAATAGGCGCCGGTAAGCTCCGGATAAAAGTACCGGAAAGTATCTGTAAAGCCCGCCTCCAGAAGTCTGGAAAAGCAGCCGCGCTCCTCGTCGGTAAAGCCTGCGTTTTTCCGGTTCGACTTGGGATTCTTTAAATCGATTTCCTTGTGCGCCACATTCAAATCCCCGCAGAAAATAACCGGCTTCTTTTCCTCCAGCTTTTTCAGATACGCCAAAAATGCATCCTCCCACGCAAGACGGTAGGAAAGTCTGGTAAGCTCCCGCTGTGCGTTCGGCGTATAGACCGTCACCACATAAAACGCGGGATATTCCGCCGTAATCACACGCCCTTCTTTGTCATGCTCCTCTATGCCAATCCCTTTGGTAACGGCAAGCGGCTCCGTTTTGGAAAACAGCGCCGTGCCGGAATATCCTTTTTTCTCCGCATAATTCCAATATTGATAATACCCGGGCAAATCAAGCGAAATCTGTCCCTCGCTCAGCTTGGACTCCTGAATACAGAAAATGTCTGCATCAGCCTCCTTAAAAAAAGAAAGAAATCCCTTTTCCACACACGCCCGCAGCCCGTTTACATTCCATGAAATCAGTTTCATTCCCAATAATTCCTTTCATAAGATTCTTCCATACATTGTATCACAATTATCTTCTCATTGCCACCGTTACCTTCTGATGCTATACTATAGGGAAACGCTGATTAAAGCGTTTCCTTAGTAGATTACATTTTATAGGGAGGTCTTTATGTTAGGCAATAAAAAACTGTTTCTCTTCGACATCGACGGCACGATTGCGCTTGGACCTAAGTTATTTGACGGAAGCCATCAGCTTCTTTCTTATATCGAGAAAGAACTGGGCAGGGCATATTTTATTTCCAACAACTCAACCAAAAGTGAAGCTGATTATGTAAAATATTTTTATTCTAATTTCCGTTACAGAACCACTGCCAACCGTTTTGTCACTTCCGGCTATGTGACGCTTGAATATCTGAAGCAGCATTTCAGGGGCGGGAATTTATTCGTTATCGGAACAGAATCCTTTAAGCAGGAGCTTCGGCAGAATAAATTTACGGTCACGGATTCCGCGAACCTTTCCGTTGACTGTGTGCTGGTTGCCTTTGACAGGGAATTAACCTACCGTAAGCTGGAAAACGCCTGTACCATTCTGGCAAACACCAACGTTCCCTTTCTGGCTACCAATCCTGACCTGCGCTGCCCCATGACGTCAAACTATATCCCCGACTGCGGCGCCATCTGCCAGATATTAACCTCCACCATCGGAAAGGTTCCCATATATCTCGGCAAGCCGTCACGCACAATCTGCGACATCTGCATCGAAAGGACGAACTATACACCCGAGGAAACCCTTGTCATCGGGGACAGGCTCTATACAGATATTGCCTGTGGCATCAACGCGGGCGTCGATACCTGCGTGCTGTACTCGGGCGAAGCGACCCCTGATGAAGTCGCGCGCTCCGAATACCGACCCACCTATGCCTTTGACAATGTCAAACAGCTTTATGAAGCTTTAAAAAAAGCTTCTTCCCAAGCTTAAGAATATCTCCCTCTGCTATCGGCTCGTCTGTTCCCGCAATTTTTTCGCCGTTCTTTCTGACGCCGCCCTGACTGACGAGCCGTCTCAGTTCACCCGTACCGGCAGCATAGCCGGCAGAGGCAATGATACCCATAATATCCTTAAATGTATTACATTCCATCGGAATGTCCAGCACCGGCACTTCTTCAGGCGTTGCTTTTCTGCCAAACGCCTCCCTGTAAAATTCCTCGGCCCGCTTTTCCTCCTCAATCCCATGGTACAGACATGTCACGATTTTCGCCAGCTCCAGCTTAATATCGCGTGGATTTTTGCCATCCGCCAGTTCTTCCCGAACGAAATCGATTTTCTCCGGCAGTTCGTCGGTGGTAAGTTCAAAATAGCGGATAATCAAAGAATCCGGCACCTCCATTACCTTTTTGAACATCACTTTGGCATCCTCCTGTATGCCGATGTGGTTGCCCAGACTCTTGCTCATCTTTTCCACGCCGTCAAGACCCTCCAGAATCGGCATAAAGAGCGCTGCCTGCGGCTCCTTTCCCATGGTCTTCTGCAGGCTGCGTCCCATCAGTATGTTAAAAGTCTGATCTGTTCCCCCCAGCTCCAAATCGGCATTGATGACCACAGAATCGTACGCCTGCATCAACGGGTAAAAAAATTCGTGCAGACCGATAGGTACATTGCCGGCAAAACGTTTCTTAAAATCGTCCCGCTCCAGCATCCTTGCCACTGTTATGGTGGACGCAAGCCGCAGCACCTCTTCAAACTTTAAAAGCTCCAGCCATTCTCCATTGTAGTAAACTGCGGTCTTTTCCCTGTCCAGTATCCGGAATATCTGCTCCTGATAGGTAGCCGCATTTTCCATGAC
>CAMWUP010000097.1 GCA_947177465.1 uncultured Lachnospiraceae bacterium | reverse complement strand
GAGGCTATTTCAAAATGAGACCAGAATGGAAAGATTTTGTAGGCGGCAAATGGGAAAATGAAATCAATGTCCGCGATTTCATCCAGAAGAATTACGAGCCCTATGACGGGGACGAATCCTTCTTAGCCGAGGCTACACAGAACACAAAGGATTTATGGGCGCAGGTATTGGATTTACAGAAGAAGGAAAGAGAAGCCGGCGGCGTTCTTGATATGGACACCAAGGTTATCTCCACCATCACTTCCCATGGTCCCGGATACCTTAACAAAGATAAGGAAACCATCGTAGGCTTCCAGACAGACAAGCCTTTCAAGCGCTCCTTACAGCCTTACGGCGGTATCAGAATGGCAGAGAAGGCATGCTCTGACAACGGCTATGAAGTTGACCCTGAAGTGAGCGAGTTCTTCTCTACACACAGAAAGACCCACAACGCTGGCTGCTTTGATGCTTACAACGCAGAAATGAGAGCCTGCCGTTCTTCTCATATCATCACAGGTCTTCCGGATGCTTACGGCCGCGGACGTATCATCGGCGATTACAGACGTGTTGCTCTGTATGGTATCGACAGACTGATTGAAGACAAACAGGCACAGAAGGATTCTACCGGACGTGTTATGACGGATGACGTTATCCGCCTTCGTGAAGAAATTTCCGAGCAGATGGTTGCCCTGAAATTAATGAAGGAAATGGCTGCTTCCTATGGCTGTGATATTTCCAAGCCTGCTACTAACGTCAAAGAAGCAATTCAGGCTACTTATTTTGGTTATCTCTGCGCTGTAAAGGAGCAGAACGGTGCTGCTATGTCCCTCGGACGTACCTCCACCTTCCTTGACTGCTATGCACAGAGAGACTTAAAGGCAGGCGTATTTACTGAGGAGCAGATTCAGGAATTTGTTGACCACTTCATCATGAAGCTGCGTTTGATCAAGTTCGCACGTACCCCTGAGTACAACCAGATTTTCGCAGGCGACCCGGTTTGGGTAACGGAATCTCTGGGCGGTGTTGGTGTTGACGGACGCCATATGGTAACAAAGATGAGCTTCCGTTATCTGCACACCCTGACCAACTTAGGACCTTCTCCTGAGCCCAACCTGACGGTTCTCTGGTCTACAAGACTTCCTGAGAGCTGGAAGAGATACTGTGCAAAGATGTCCATCCAGACTTCTTCTATCCAGTATGAGAATGACGATTTGATGAGAGTAACTCACGGTGACGACTATGGCATCGCATGCTGCGTATCCTCCATGGTTATCGGCAAGGAAATGCAGTTCTTCGGCGCTCGTGCTAACTTGGCAAAATGTCTCCTTTACGCTTTGAACGGCGGTGTTGACGAAGTTACCAAGAAGCAGGTTGGACCTAAGTACCGCCCTGTTACCGGCGACGTTCTGGATTATGATGACGTAATGGATAAATTCATCGACATGATGGAGTGGCAGGCAGATGTTTATGTAAACACCCTGAATGTTATCCACTACATGCATGACAAATACTGCTATGAAAGAGCACAGATGGCTCTTCATGACAGAGATGTAAAGCGTTACTTTGCAACCGGTCTGGCTGGTCTGTCCATCGTAGCAGACTCCCTTTCCGCAATCAAGTACGCTAAGGTTGAAGTAGTTCGTGACGAAGACGGTATCATTGTTGACTTTAAGACTACCGGCGATTTCCCGAAATACGGCAACGACGACGACCGTGTAGATACCATTGCACATGATATCGTATCGAGATTCATGACTGCAATCAGAAGAAACCACGTATACAGAAACGGTGTTCCTACCATGTCCGTTCTTACCATTACTTCCAACGTAACCTACGGCAAGGCAACCGGCAACACCCCTGACGGACGTAAGAAAGGTCAGCCTTTTGCACCCGGCGCCAACCCGATGCATGGACGTGATACCCACGGCGCAGTTGCTTCCCTCTCTTCTGTAGCGAAGCTGCCTTTCGAGGATGCACAGGACGGTATTTCCAATACCTTCACCATCATCCCCGGTGCACTCGGCAAAGAGGCTCAGGTATTCTCCGGCGACCTTGAACTGGACTTAAATAAATAAGCAATAGAGGAGGAACACCATGGACGAGAAATCTATGATTGATGATTTGGTAAAAATGCTGGATTCCGGCATGGCAAGCGGCGTCGGTCACGTGAATGTCGATTTTGACGAAAACAGCGGCGATTCCAAAAACGTTCAGACAATGGGGTGTACGGATTGTTCCAGAACACCTTTAGCATGCAGTGTTCCCACTCTTCATCAGGGACTTGATGATTACAGCGGTCGTAAAGACAGCGACAAAGATTAAATTAGGAGGAATAAAATTATGGCAGCAAATGCACAGGTTGACAATTTAGTAGCTTTACTTGATGGCTATGCAACAAAAGGCGGTCATCACCTGAATGTAAATGTACTCAACAGAGATACCCTGTTGGACGCACAGAAGCATCCTGAGAACTATCCTCAGCTTACTATCCGTGTATCCGGATACGCTGTTAATTTCATTAAATTAACACCGGAACAGCAGGCAGATGTTATTTCCCGTACATTCCATGAGGCTGTTTAATCCGAATCCGTTTTATTACTGATTCAAAGGGCTGTGTACTGTTTTCGTGCCGGTTGTTTCCAACCGGCACACGGTGACAGCCCTTTTTAACACGACAGCTTTGGCATTTTAATAAAAAGAGGTTCTTTATGAAAGGCAGAATACATTCTCTGGAAAGTTTTGGTACCGTGGACGGTCCCGGTGTCCGTTTCGTCGTTTTTGTACAGGGCTGCCCCATGCGCTGCGCTTACTGTCACAATCCCGACACGTGGACAATGACAGGTGGCACCATGATGGAGTCTTCAGAAATCATAGAGCAGTTCGAGCGCAATCGGGGCTTTTACAAGGACGGCGGCATCACAGTAACCGGCGGCGAACCCTTGATGCAGGTGGATTTTTTAATCGATTTGTTTACCCTTGCCAAAAAGAACAATATCCATACCTGTATAGACAGCTCCGGCATCGCTTTCAACCGCAGCAATACAGAATTCATGGATAAAATGGATAAGCTGGCAGAGTTGACCGATTTGGTTATGCTGGATATTAAGCACATTGATTCACAAAAGCATTTAGAGCTGACAGGCCAGCCCAACACAAATATTTTGGACTTCTGTAAGTATCTTGACGAGAAAAAAATTGACATGTGGATTCGCCATGTAGTCGTACCCGGTATCACGGACGACGACGTATATTTGGAACAGCTTGGCTACTTTATCGGACAATTCCACAACCTGAAGGCACTGGATGTTCTCCCCTATCACACGATGGGCGAAAAAAAATATGAATCCCTTGGTATTCCTTACAAACTCCACGGCGTTCCTGCCATGGACAAAGATAAAGTTGTGGAAAAGAAAGCCGTTATATTGGAAGGCGTTAAAAAACGTCGCGCTGATATGCAAAACGCATAAAAGGGCTTGTATTTGTCCGTATTTTATATTAGAATATAAACGATGAGGCATTTATACTAAGTTTAAATACTCAATTAAAGGAGGATAATATTATGGCATTCGTTATTAGCGATACATGTGTTGCCTGTGGCGCTTGTGAATCCCAGTGTCCCGTAGGCGCAATCAGCATGGGCGATGGCAAAATGGAAATTGACCCCAACACCTGCATTAGCTGCGGTTCTTGCGCAGGCGTATGTCCTGTTGGCGCTATTTCTGAGGAATAATGACATTGACGTTCTATAGGCGATGACCATGAACATTGTCATTCAAAAAAGTCACTAAAAAGAGCAGGTTATGGAAACATAAGCTGCTCTTTTTACCTCTCTACACTTCCGCTATATCCAAAATCTCATGTAATACCTTCGTTAAATCCTGAATCTGCCTGATATGTATTTCCTCCAGTTTTTTTAATGCGCAAATTGTTTTTTCATCTTCCCTATATTTTTCTTCTCCAAATATAATATAATCACAGCTCACAGCTAAAGCTTCTGAAATCCTTCGCAATATATCTATAGAAAACCCTTTTTTTCCTGTTTCTATTTCATATAAAAATTTAGCAGAAATGCCTATTTTTTCTGCCAGGCTTTCTCTGGTATCATTCTGCAATTCCCTTAGTTCTCTGATTCTTTTTCCAATTTGTATATCCGACATCTGAATTCCCCCTATAGCACATTCCAATTAACGCCCTGAAATCAACAATACTATCAAATTATCCTCCCATTTCAATCCGCTTTCTGACTTGAAAACGAAACAGCAAAACACACGCCACTCCTAATAATACCACCCATAAAAATTGTTCCAAAAGTGGAATGCCGGATACATTACCCAAAAACATCCTCATTGGCGTGTCATAGACATGTACAATCGGCGTATACACCACAATTTTCTGTAAGCTCTGCAGTAAATACTCCACAGGAATCAAACGCCCTCCCAGCAATAACATAAGACTGAAAATCACATCCCGTATTCGTGTGATATCTTTTATCCATACTGTCAAGCAACCAATCAGTGCCTGAATCATAAAAAATATGGAAAATCCCTGCACACAGGCAATCCCTCCCAGCATTAATGCAAACGGACTAACCCTTCCCAAAAGATATGCTTGCGCACCCGCAGCAAACAACATATGAAACATTACCTTCGGCAGACATTCGCCCAAATATCCCGCATACAAAGTCCCCAGATAATGATAGGGGCGTACCAAATGCACTGCAATCTCCCCCGATACAATATCTGATTTCTTTCAAAGCTGCCTCCCCTAATAGTATGATAATTACAATTAAAAGAATATCACGCATATGGAAGAAAGGCAATGTAAAATTTATAATACTTCACATTGCCTTTGATGTTTTTCATCCCTTATTTCTTCAACAACCTCCTCTTCTTCCGCAGCAAATCATCTATCTTCTTATAATGCTCCTCCTCCCGTTTTACCTTCGCCGTGTTGCGTTCTTCTTCTCGCTCCTCCTGCATCCGGAACTGATAGTCCATCTCCTTCAGCACGCTTTCCTTCATCTCACGGCAGAGATATTCATTGTTTTCCTGCAGGGTTTCTTTAAATAATTGCTTCAGCAGCCATTGCAGACGCTTAAATTTTTCTTCATTGGACTCCCTCTGCAAGGACTGTTTCTGCTCTGCCGGCAAGGGCTTGTCCTGCTTTCTTTCCACGGAAGGTATGTCCTTTACTACCTCTGCCTCACCTGTCACACGCCTAAGCTCCGGCATTTTCACCGTCTCTTCCTGTTCTGTACGCCCTCCCTTTACCACCTGTATCTGCCCTCTCTCCTGTTGTCCTTCATTTGTCTCTGCTCTTCTTATGCCTTGTCCATTCTCTGCCTTTTTCGCTTCCTTGAGAAGCTCCGTCTGCTTCATAGAAGGAAACTCCTTGATTGTTTCTGCGGATTTCCGCGGTTTTTCTTCTTCCGCCTCCGGCGCGGCTGCGGGCGTAATCATGTCCAGCTTTCCATTTTTCAGTACCATTCTGATAGCTTTCAACTGCAGTCCCCTTTCCTTCAAATCTTTGATTTCCTGAAATCTTTTCACATCCTCTTCCGTATAATACCGGTGTCCCAGCTCGTTTCGCTTGATGGGCAGCCCCAGTTCCTCTTCCCAATAGCGAAGCACATGCGCCTCCACCTTTACTCTTTTTGCTGCGTCTGAAATTAATAATGCACTACTCATCCTACATCCTGCCTTTCTGTTTCTTAACTTAAGTTTCCAAAAAAGAAAAGAGAACAAAATAACGGAGCGCTCCGGTTCCTTATCTGTTCTCTTTTGTATTCTGATATGTAATTGTAAAAGCCCGACCTATCGCTCCAAATTTGCAAATTTGGTGTAATTGGGCAGCCACGCCAGTTCCACGGTGCCAATGGGACCATTTCTCTGCTTGGCAATGATAATCTCGGCAATGCCCGGCCTTTCCGTATCATGATTATAATACTCATCACGATAAATGAACATAACCACATCTGCATCCTGCTCGATGGCTCCCGATTCACGCAAATCTGAGAGCATTGGTCTGTGATCAGGTCTCTGTTCCACCGCACGGGACAACTGCGACAACGCCAGCACCGGAACGGAAAGCTCTCTTGCAACCGCTTTTAAGGAACGGGAAATATCCGATATTTCCTGTTGCCTGGAATCCGTGCGTCCGCTTCCCGACATCAACTGCAGATAGTCGATAATTATCATGGACAAATCATGCTCCAGCTTATACTTTCTGCACTTGCTGCGAAGCTCTGCGATACTGATACCCGGCGTATCATCTATAATCAGATTGGATTTACCGATAACACCGGCACTCTCAATCAGCTTCTCCCACTCCTGGTCTGAAAGCTGTCCTGTCCTGATATGCTGCGAATCCACCTTGGACTCCAACGAGAACAATCGGTTCACTAACTGCTCCTTTGACATTTCCAGACTGAAAATAGCTAACGTCTTGTTCAGCTTAAACGCCACATGCTCCGCTATATTAAGCACAAATGCTGTCTTTCCCATGGACGGACGGGCGGCAATCAGTACAAGATCCGCCGGCTGCATACCGGCCGTTCTGTAGTCCAAATCCGCAAAGCCTGTCGCAATCCCTGTCACCGCTCCCTTGTTTTTGGAGGCACGCTCGATTCTGTCCATGGCATTCATAACAACCTGCCTGATCGGAACAAACTCTCCGGTATTGCGCTTCTGCACCACCTCAAAAATCTTCTTTTCGGTATCCTCTAAAATAACTTCGAGGCTTTCCTTGCCTGCATAACAGGTATTTGCAATCTCTTCATTTAAACGGATAAGCTTCCGCAAGGTTGCCTTCTCCGCCACAATCTGGGCATAATACTTGATGTTTGCCGAAGTAGGAACTGCGGTAATTAAATCCCTGACAAACTCAAGACTGCTGACCTCAGGCGGTACATCCTTTTCCTTGAGCCTGTCCTGCAATGTAACCAAATCCACCGGCTTCCCTTCATTATGCAGTTCCACCATAGTCTCAAAAAGAATACCGTACTGCCTGCTGTAGAAATCATCTCCGGTCACAAGCTCCGACGCTACGACAATGGCCTCCCTGTCCATAATCATGGCGCCAATAACCGACTGCTCCGCTTCCATGCTGTGAGGCAATATTCTCTTTAAAACGGTTTCTTCCATTGTAGGCATAACAACTTCCTTTCCCGCCTAGCTCTCTGATATATGTACCTTCAGTTTGGCAGTCACCTGCGGATGCAGCTTGATATTGACCTCATATGCGCCAAAGCTCTTTAAAGCTTCCGGCAGCACCACCTTCTTCTTGTCCAGCTCGATTCCATGCTGTTCCTTGCATGCCGCCACGATTTCCTTGGAAGAAACAGAGCCAAATACTCTGCCGCCTTCTCCTGCCTTGATTTTCACCTCTACGGTCTTGGTTTCCAAAACCGCTGCCAAATCCTTTGCCGCCTGTAACTGCTCCGCCGCGATTTTGGCTTCCTTTGCCTTCTGCAGCTTTAAATCATTCATGTTTTTTGCATTGGCTTCGATTCCTATTTTTTTAGGAAGAATGTAATTT
>CAMWUP010000096.1 GCA_947177465.1 uncultured Lachnospiraceae bacterium | reverse complement strand
CTGCCGGAGGCTGGCATGTTGTAGCACAGGGATGGGCGATTGATAAAGACGGTGGGATTAGTAAGTGGTCTATCGTACAAAAAGATGATACGAAATCCCATTTACAAACTATGTCTGAAAATGCAGAGAAAATTCGGAAGCAGAATGAGGAAAAGAAACAGGAAAAAGCAGAGATTGAAGAAAAGCGTCAGGCGAACAGGGAAGAAAAGAAAAAGCTGCAGGAGAAGTTGAACGAAGCAGGCAAGGAGCAGTTTGACGATAAGTGGAAAGGCGTGGTTGTCATTTCAAAAGATGATGTAAATGCGGCTGTTCCCAAAGCTGATAAGGACAATGCAGGAATTACAGGCTTGAATATGGACTTAAAGGCATAACGGGAAAAGGATTACAAATAAGTAATACCTTTAACAGGATATAGGTATATATCAGATAATGTGTTGTATCCAGGGAAACGCTTTAATCAGCGTTTCCCTGGATGATCTGCGAGATACTATGTTAATACCTAGAATATCAGCATTCCGTACGGTGATTGGGGTAGGTGGAGCGACTCAAGTTATTACTCATAGTGAAATTAGAATAGATATTGTTACAAAATTGCACCAATAATTATGGAGAGTATAATGTATAAGCCAACAGAAAGTGAAAGAAGAAATTGTATTTGTATTGTAAAAGATACCACAGGGAGCTTCTATGTTTTTTCTGTATCCCAAAACGGGGGCGTATCAGCATCCGGCGTTTTATGAAAACGATGCAGAATCCTTGTATACATTGGAAATGCCTTCTGGTGAAGAGGGAATTTATGTATATGCGGATGGTGATGGCATACGGATGGAGGCAGGAGGTAGATGGGACGATATATTTTTTACTTGAAAGTATCGGGAAATGTATGATTTAATAGAGGCAGCAACGCCAGGGAGCCGCTCACAAAATAGAATAAGCCAAAAGCATTTTTAGTGGAGGGAAGTATGCGTTTAAGAATATTTGTCAGGATTCTTGTTTTAATGGTATTTTGTTTTGTGGGCATAACGGGATGCGCAGGCTGTCAAAAGGAGAAAAACAAGGAAAAGTCTTTTGATGTATATTATAAAAAAGCAGATGCCATTGTCGAAGAAAAAGAAAGCGAATTACCGAGTCTTTGTGATTGTGTAAATCTTGTCGAAGAAGCAATTGCATATGATAAATTTTTTGGCTTTGCAGGAATACATAAGATAGCGGGAAAAGTCGAAACAGATTTTTACTATGACAGCGAAAGTATGCGTATCTTTTTAGTGCCCATAAATGCAACGACGGGATATGAACTTAGCCCATACATTCGAAATTATCCAAGATATAGTTTGTCGGAAAGGGACATATCCGACACAGAGGCCATGGAATGGCTTGGAAGTGCGAAAGTAGATTATGATATTGCGGCAAGTCATAGTCTGCCAAATATAACTGTGGAAGACAAGGCTTTGTTAGACGAATTATGCGAGTATCTTTATAATGAATTATCATCTGTGCAGGATAAATTTTCATATGATGTTTATCTGGGAGATTTTCTTAGAGGATATGACGAAGTAGAATATGTTATGATAGATTTCGTCATTACAGGAGAAAGGCAATATTACAGATATGTTGAATTTAAGGAAGAACAAGACGGTTATGATATTTTTCTGTATCCGCCACTATTGAATTCTCCATTTAATACGGAACTGGCTGAGCAAGATGAGTTCGGGGACAATGATACAGCAATTAGCAATATTATTAAATTAAATTATTTGATTGGACATCTGGAAAAATAAAAAAAATGACGGCAGCACAGGCTATTACCTGTACGACCCGAAGGGAAGCGTCACTGGTCTCACAAACGGGGAATCCGGTGAATTACAGGGGCCTGGGCGTGCATTTCTTCACGGTGATAGGAGGTGCTGTCATCGGCGAAATGACAGTAAGGCAAATCATAAATTTAGTAATTATTTAGAATTTCTACCTTTAGTCTTTACTATTTTCCGATATAGTAGGTTGGTGAAAGAAAACGTACAAGAGGTAGATTATGAAGGATATTACTTTTGTGGTGCCGTGCTATAATGCCGAAGATTACATGAAGCGCTGTCTCGATTCATTGCTCTTCTGCGGGGAGGACGGAGAAATTATTATTATTGACGATGGTTCTACCGACGATACGGGGGCGATTGCCGATGAATATGCGGCGGTCTATCCCAATATTGTGACGGTGGTGCATAAAGCGAACGGCGGACATGGTTCCGGAATCAACGCAGGACTGCGGATAGCGTCGGGGCGTTTTTTTAAGGTGGTCGATTCGGACGACTGGCTGGATAGAAAAGCTTTGGAGCGGCTTATGAAATGCCTGAAACAGCAGAAGGATGGCGTGGACATGGTGGTATGTAATTATGTCTATGACCATCTTCATGAAAACAGGCAGAAAAGTGTCAGTTTCAGCAATATTTTTCCGGAGGAAAAAATTTGCGGCTGGCAGGATATGCGGATGTTTAAGCCTTCCCAGTATCTTGTTATGCACGCGCTTGTATTCAGGACGGCGCTGCTTCGGGAGAGCGGTGTGAAGCTGCCAGCGCACACATTTTATGTGGATAATCTTTTTGCATATAAGCCGCTGCCATATGTGCAGAAAATCATGTATCTGGATGTGGATTTGTACCATTATTTTTTAGGCAGGGAGGATCAGTCTGTCAATGAGGAGAGTTACAAGAAGCGAATCGACCAGCAGATAGCAGTCACAAAGCTGGTGGCGGACAGCGTTGATTTAGAGCTTGTAAGGGGCAAATCCCGCAAGCTTTTCCGGTACATGCTGCGCAATATTTCCATTATGATATCCATATCTTCCGTGTACTTGTGTATGATACAGACGACAGAAGCGGACAGAAAGCGTCGTGCGCTGTGGGAGTATATAAAGAAAAAAGATATAAGCCTGTACAGGCGGCTTAGGTACACAACGCTGAGCGGTCTTACATATCTTCCGGGGAAATGGGGGAGAATGTTGACGCTGAAGGGATATGAAATGGCAAAGAAAACCTATCAGTTCAGTTAGAGGAATGGAGATTAAAATGGAGAAAATATATATTGCGCTGGTGGACACACCCGGATTTTTTGCAGGCATTATCCGGCTGGCGATACAAAGAGAATACATACATGTGGTATTATCTATGGACGAAAGGCTGGAAGAAGCGTATAGTGTGGGAAGGAGAAATCCTTATATCCCATGGTTTGCAGGATTTGAAAAGGAGAACAAAAGGAAAATCTGCAGCGCTTTTCCGACGGCAAAATACAGGATTTACAGTCTGGAATGTACAAAGGAGCAGAAAGAGAACATCGCAGAAGCATTGAAGGAATGTTATAAAAAGAGATTCCGTTTTCACTACTGTATTTTGGGACTGCCCAGTATACTGCTGCAAAAGCCCTTTTATCAGAAGATGCATTATACCTGCTCTTCCTTTATTGCAAGATTGCTGTCCGCACATGGAATGGATTTGTTTCACAAACATTTTTCATTAGTGACGCCTGCGGACTTTTATGATTACAAAAAAGATGATATAATGTTCGAGGGTGCGCTTTCGGATTTTATTGAAAAGGATAGAATAGAGAATGCGCAATATCAAGTTGTAAGAGGAGCCTTATATGAAGGGTAAAAAGATACTGAGCGCAGTGCTGTTTTTGGGACTGGCGGCGCTCACTTTTTATGTAGTGTTTAAAAACCAGGATATCGGGGAGCTGCTTCAGGCTATCCGGCAGATGCACAAGGGATATCTGCTGTTGGCGGCGGCGACAGCGGTCTTCTTTGTATCGGCGGAGGGGATACTGATTTGGTATCTGTTGCGCGCCATTGGAGACAGAGTGCGGCTTTTAAGCTGTCTTAAATATTCTTTTACCGGATTTTTCTATTCGGGCATCACGCCTTCGGCTACCGGCGGGCAGCCCATGCAGTTGTATTACATGAGTAAGGATGGACATAAAATTGCGGACAGCTCGGTGGTGCTGATGAGCGTGGCAACGGCTTACAAGCTGGTACTGGTTCTGATGGGAGTCGGTATCAGCGTGTTTTGGTGGAAGGGATTAAGCTTTCATCTGGGCGAATACCTGCCCATCTATTTTCTGGGGCTGTTTTTAAATGCGCTGCTGGTGGTGATTCTACTCGCAATCATGCTGAATGGTGCGGGCATGGAAAAGGTCATCAGAGCAGCAGAGCGTTTCTGTGTGAAGCTTCACCTGCTGAAGCCGTCGGAAAAGCGCGGTGAAATGATACATACCACAGTCGGACAGTATCAGAAGACGGTTTCTTTTCTGAAAAGCCATGCAAAGGTGCTTGTCTTTTTGGTCGGGTTTACTTTTGTGCAAAGGTGCAGTGTGTTTGTCCTGACCTATTTTGTCTATAGGGGGATGGGGTTTACGGGTACGAACGCGTTTACCATTATGGCGCTGCAGGCGGTAGTTTATATTGCGGTGGATATGCTGCCCCTGCCGGGCTCTCAGGGCATAACGGAGCTTATGTATGCGGCGGTATTCGGCGGTGTTTTTGTCGGCGGCAGCCTGACGGTTTCCATGTGTATCAGCAGAGGGCTCAATTTCTACATGCTCTTAATTATCAGCGCCCTTGTAGCGGCATATTGCTGGTGGAGTGTGGGACGGAAACAAAAAAATACTTGCAATTTGTGAAAAGGTGTGCTACACTTCGTTACAGTAAAGTAATAAATGCTATGAAAGAGACTCTTGCTGTGAAAAGCGACAGGAATACGGCGTCACCGACTGAGAGCGCCGTTTGTGGGAAGCAGCGAAGGGAACACTCCGGAGCAGACTGCCTGAAGGGTTTGCTGTGTAGGGCAGTACGTGACATGCGTTAAATGTAAGAGTGGGTAGACCGGTAAAACGCTTTGATGGAAGCGGCGGTTTATCAAGACGGGTGGTACCACGGATGTGCGCTTGTATATTCGTCCCGGAATACAGACAACTGTATTCCGGGCTTTTTGTTTTTCCGGAATACAAACAAAAAGGAGGCCGCTATGGAATTTTTATCAGGAGTAAAGGAAAAAGAAACCTTGGAACTGTCCGCGCTGCTTGCAGAGGAGACAGAAGGAAAGCGTGTGAAGACAAACGGAGCCGTTCACGCAGTCAGAGACATGGGGAGCGTGGCATTTGTCATGCTGCGCAAGCGGGAAGGGCTGCTTCAGTGCGTGCTGGAGGAAAGCACGGCAGAAATTGCCGTAAAGGATTTAAAGGAGGGGCAGACGCTGGAAGCAGGCGGCGTTATGGCACGGAATGAAAAAGCGCCCGGCGGCATGGAATTAAAGCTTTGCCAGGTAAAAATCCTTTCGGAGCCGGCAGAGGCAATGCCGATTCCGGTATCCAAATGGAAGATGAACATTTCTCTTGAAACCAATCTGGATATGCGTCCGGTTGCCCTTCGCAATATCAGGGAACGTGCTAAGTTTAAAATACAGGAAGGTGTGGTGAAGGGGTTTCGGGAGTTCCTTTCCGCACAGGGCTTTACAGAAATCCACACGCCGAAAATAGGGGCAAAGGGTGCGGAGGGTGGCGCCAACATTTTTAAACTGGAATATTTTCACAGACCTGCCGTTTTGCAGCAGAGCCCACAGTTTTACAAACAGATGATGGTCGGTGTGTTTGACAGGGTTTTTGAGACGGCGCCTGTGTTCCGTGCCGAAAAGCACAACACCAAAAGGCATTTGAATGAATACACCTCGTTGGATTTTGAGATGGGGTATATAGACGGTTTTGAGGATATTATGGCGATGGAAACCGGTGTGCTGCAAAATATGATGGCTCTGCTGGAGAGCCGGTATGCCAAAGAACTTTCGATTTTGGAAGTTACACTGCCAAAGACGGAGCAGATTCCCTGTGTCCGCTTTGACGAGGCAAAGCGGCTGGTGTCGGAAAAATACGAGCGTCCTATCCGCAATCCCTACGATTTGGAGCCGGAGGAGGAAGCGTTAATCAGCCGTTATTTTAAAGAAGAGTACGACGCGGATTTTGTGTTTGTCACACATTATCCCAGCAAGAAGCGTCCCTTTTACGCCATGGATGACCCGTCGGACCCCACCTTTACCCTGAGCTTTGACTGCCTGTTCCGTGGCATGGAAATTACCACAGGCGGACAGCGAATCCACGATTACAGGATGTTACAGGAAAAAATTGCCGCCCGCGGCATGACAGAAGAAGGCATGGATGCCTACCTGATGGCTTTTAGGCACGGTATGCCCCCGCACGGCGGTCTGGGAATCGGACTGGAACGCCTCACCATGAAACTCATCGGCGAAGACAACGTCCGCGAAACCACACTGTTTCCCCGCGATTTAAGCCGTCTGGAACCATAGAGGACGGCAAAGTAGAACGGCTTAAATCGCGTTGAGATTCTAAGCCGTCTGGAACCATAAAGGACAGCAAAGTAGAACGGCTTAAATCGCGGTGGGATTCTAAGCCGTTTGGAACCATAGAAAGGAGATTACGATGGCAAATAAGATTTCAGATGAAACGATTGAATATGTGGGTATTCTTGCCAAACTGGAGCTTTCGGACGAGGAGAAGGAGGCTGCCAAGAAGGATATGGCGGATATGCTGGATTATATCGACAAATTAAATGAGCTGGATACGGACGGCGTGGAACCTATGTCCCATGTATTTTCCATGGATAATGTGTTCAGGGAGGATGTGGTGACAAATGGGGATGACCGAAGCGCTATCCTGCAAAACGCACCGGGTGAAAAGGACGGTATGTTCAAAGCGCCGAGAACGGTAGAATAGTAGGGAGGTATGTCATGGATTTAATGGAATTGACGGCAGCAGGACTGGCGGAAAAAATAAAGACAGGGGAAACGACTGCTGTGCAGGCGGTGGAAGCTGTGTTGGAAAATATTGCGGAAAAAGAAGAGGCGCTTCACTGTTATGTCACGATTGACAAGGAGGGCGCGATAAAAAGGGCGGAGGAAGTGCAGAAAAAAATAGAAAGCGGAGCGCTTTTGGGTGCTCTTGCGGGCGTACCCGTTGCGGTGAAGGATAATATCTGTACGGCAGGGATGCTGACAACCTGTTCTTCCAAAATTCTGGGGAATTTTGTGCCGCCCTTTTCTGCACAGGCGGTACATGCACTGGAGGCGGCGGGAGCCGTTATATTGGGAAAAACCAATATGGATGAATTTGCCATGGGTTCCACCACAGAGACTTCCGCATTCGGCGTGACAAAAAATCCCCACAATACGGCGCATGTGCCCGGCGGTTCTTCCGGCGGTTCCGCGGCAGCAGTGGCGGCGGGCGAGTGCTTTTTTGCGCTGGGCTCCGACACGGGAGGCTCCATCAGGCAGCCGGCTTCCTTCTGCGGGGTGGTGGGCATGAAGCCGACCTATGGCACCGTTTCCCGATATGGGTTGATTGCCTATGGCTCGTCTTTGGACCAGATTGGACCGCTGACAAAGGATGTGACCGACTGCGCTGCCGTTTTGGAGGTGCTGGCGTCGCATGATGCAAAGGATTCCACTTCTGTAGAGCGGAAGGACACGGATTTCTCCGCTCCG
>CAMWUP010000095.1 GCA_947177465.1 uncultured Lachnospiraceae bacterium | reverse complement strand
GGATTTTGACAATATATTATTTTCTATTGCCGTGTAAACATCTGACGAATCATAAAACAATTCAATATATTTTGGCACGCCGCCGGTTACGGCATAATACATAATCAGTTCCTTTTCAGTTTTATCAGGGAAGAATTCATGATAAAATCGGAAAGGTATCTGTTTCAGATATTATACTTCAAATTATAATAATATCAAGTATATTTATGAGAAAAATATTGACGCTCCTTTAGAATTTGTTCATTGGACTTTGAGAGGTTTTCTGTGCTATAATTTTTTAAAAGTGCAGAAAGCAGCCGGAGCATGGCGTAGGCGGAGGTGCTAAATGGCGCAGTTTACGGAAAAAGCGATAGCGGAATCCTTGATAAAGCTTTTGAATGAAAAACCGCTGGATAAAATTACGATTAAGGATATTGTGGAGGATTGCGGGATTAACCGCAATACCTTTTACTACCATTTTGAAGATATTCCTTCTTTGGTGAAAGTGATACTGAATGGAGAGACGCAGAGAGTATTGCTTGGCAGGCAGGAGGAGATCATTTCGTGGGAGGAGGATTTTATCCGGGCGGCGCAGTTTGCACTGCAGAATAAAAGAGTAGTTTATCACATTTATAATTCCGTGCAAAGGGAAGAGGCGGAAAAGTATTTGTACAATATTGCAGGCGACGTTATGCTGCACTATGTGGAAGCGGCTGCAGAAGACAGCCGTGCGAAGGAAGAGGATAAAAAGCTGATTGCGGATTTTTATAAATCGGCGCTGGTGGGTATGACACTGGAGTGGCTGAACAGCGGCATGAAGTATTCGCCGGAGCCTTTAATCAGAAGGCTCGGCATTATGTTAAAGGGTAATATCGAGGAAGCGCTTAAGAGAGCGGAGGGCTGATTTGGGCATTTTGCCCCAAATGCCTAAATTTTGGATAATCATACCGGCGGTGTACGAATTTTGTACACCGCCTTTTTGTTGTCTGTTTTCAAGAGGAAAAAGGACAGTTAGAATAGAGGGCAAAGGAGGCGAAGAAAAGTATGAATATCACAAAAACCGTGCGTATTGCCAAAATAGGATATATTTTGATTTCAGCAGTGTTCTGTATGGTGGGAGTATTCCTGATGTTTTACAGGAAAGTGTCTGCGGTCACTCTGGCAAATGCCTGCGGCGGTCTGTTTCTTGTGTGCGGCGCTGTCAAGCTGATGGGTTATTTTTCTAAGGATATGTATCAGCTTGCGTTTCAGTTTGATTTTGCCATGGGACTGTTTGTAGTGGTAATCGGGCTTCTGATGCTGATAAAGGATAGCGGCAGCCCGCACCATTTTGAGCAGCTTTTCGGAATCCTGGTACTGGCGGACGGGCTTTTAAAGCTGCAGACAGCGGTGGATGCGAAAAGATTCGGGATAAGGCTGTGGTGGATGATCGGAGGCCTTGCGCTACTGGCAAGTATTTTGGGTGTTCTGCTTATTTTTTATCCGGCTGTTCGCGAGGAAAATATGGTGATGGCAGCAGGCAGCGCCTTTATTTTAGACGGCGCGTTGAACTTAAGTGTTGCCGTCTGCGCAGTCAAAAGCTTTGGGAAAGGAAGAGAGAGAACATGAAATTTGGAAAAGCGGTTGTAAAATACCGGATACCGATTTTGATTTTTGCGGTGCTTCTGCTGATACCTTCTGTTATCGGAATGGAAAGCACCAGAATCAATTATGATATGCTGACGTATCTGCCAAAGGACATCGATACGGTAATTGGGCAGGATATTTTAATGGAGGATTTTGGCAAGGGTGCGTTTTCTTTTATTATCATGGAAGACATGAAGCCGAAGGAAGTGGCAGCGCTCAAGGCTTCCATGGAGGAAGTGGAGCATGTGGATACTGTGCTTTGGTATGACAGCCTGATGGATATATCCGTGCCGATGGAGCTTTTGCCGGATAAATATTATAAAGCATTTAACGCAGGCAATGCCACACTTCTGGCAGTTTTCTTTGATACCACGACCTCTGAGGACGATACGATGGAGGCAATCAGCCATATCCGAAGCATTGCAGGAAAGCAGTGTTTGGTCGCGGGAATGTCCGCCATGGTTACGGATTTAAGGGATTTGTGTGAAAAAGAGGAGCCTCTTTATGTAGGGCTGGCGGTCCTGCTTGCCTGCATCGCCATGATGCTGTTTATGAACAACTGGATTATTCCGTTTGTATTTTTGATAAGCATTGGAATGGCAATTTTACTGAACATGGGAACCAATTACTTTTTGGGTGAAATTTCCTATTTGACAAAGGCGCTCTCCGCAGTCTTGCAGCTTGCCGTCACGATGGACTATTCCATCTTTTTGTGGCACAGCTACGAGGAACAGAAAAATTATTGTCAGGATAATAAAGCAGCGATGGCGGAGGCAATCGATAAAACGGTTTCTTCCGTGGTGGGAAGCTCCATTACTACAGTTGCAGGATTTATCGCTCTGTGTTTTATGAGTTATACGCTGGGCATGGACTTAGGCGTCGTGATGGCGAAGGGCGTGGTGATTGGTGTTATCGGCTGTGTGACCACGCTTCCGGCAATGATACTGGCGCTGGATAAGCTTTTAAACAAAACTCATCATAAGTCGCTGATACCGCAGGCCCAAAAGCTGGCGGAATTTGTAACAGGAAGGTTCTGGATATTTATCGTATTGTTTCTCGTGATACTGGCGCCGGCTTATATCGGCTACAGCAAAACCAACAAGGAAGTCTATTATGACTTGGGTGACAGTCTGCCGGAGGATATGGAATATGTGATTGCAAACACAAAGCTTCAGGAAAGCTTCGGCGTGGGAGCGACCCACATGGTACTGGTAAATACAAGCGTGCCGGCGCAGGAGGTGCGGCAGATGCTGGCAGAAATGGAAGAAGTGGACGGCGTAAAGTATGCGCTTGGCATGGAATCGGTGGTCGGCTCGCTGGTACCTGAGGAAATGATTCCGCAGTCCGTCAGCAGTGTGTTAAAAAGTGATAAATGGGAGCTTCTGCTGGTTAATTCCGAGTATAAGACTGCCAGTGATGAGGTAAATGCGCAGATAGCAGAGTTGAATGTTATCCTGAAAAGATATGACCCTGCAGGTATGTTGATTGGCGAGGCGCCCTGTACCAAAGACCTGATTGAAATAACGGACAATGATTTTAAGGTGGTCAATGCGGTTTCCATCATAGCTATCTTTATTATTATTGCGCTGGTGGAAAAAAGTATTACACTGCCGTTTATCCTTGTGGCGGTCATTGAATTTTCTATTTTTATCAACCTCGGACTGGCACATTATACGGGAACGTCGCTTCCGTTTATTGCTCCCATCTGTATCAGCACCATTCAGCTGGGCGCGACGGTGGATTACGCTATTTTGATGACGACCCGCTATAAGAGTGAAAGATACGAGGGACAGGACAAAAAAACAGCGGTCGGAAATGCACTGAAGGTATCGGTGCCCTCGATTATTGTCAGTGCAATGGGGCTGTTCTCCGCAACCTTCGGTGTGGCGCTCTACTCCGATGTAGATATTATCAGCTCACTGTGCAGCCTGATGGCAAGAGGCGCGGTTGTCAGTATGTTCAGCGTCATTTTAATACTACCCGCCATGTTTATGCTGTTTGATAAAATCATTTGTGCAACGAGTATAGGATTTGTAAAAAGAGAAAGGAAGCGTAAAGTATATGTGGAATGTCAATAAGAAAATGGTAAAAACAAGTGCCCTTTTGCTGTCGGTAGTGGTGGCGGCAGGTGCAATGGGAGTGAATGTACATGCAGCAAACATAAATAATAGCGCCGATTCAGAAGCAAAGGACCGTCTGGCGGATAGTGTAAAGAATGTATGGCAGCCTGTGGGAGAAGAAGAGGGCGCTATCGGGGAAACCATATATGTGATTGCCGGAGCGGGCGGAGATGTGGAGAAGGTCATCGTAAGCGATGGGGAGGAACTGACAGAAGAGGCGCAAAGTGAGGAAAACAAGCTGCCGCTCTCCATGGAAATAAGCTATATGCTGGATGGAAAAGAAATTTCGGCAGAGGAACTGGCCGGCAAAAGCGGGCATGTGGTAATCCGTTGTACCTATATTGTAAACCGGTATGAGATGGCAGAGGTGCAGGGCGGGAAAGAAAAAATATATGTGCCCTTTGCCGTTGCTGCCGGTACAATACTGGACGGTGCACATTTTCAAAATGTGACAGTGTCGTCAGGCAGGGTTGTTGATGATGGCAGCCGATGCATTGTAGCCGGAATCGCATTTCCGGGGCTTGCAGAAGACTTGAAGCTGGAGGACGGACCGGCCGATTATGTGGAAATAGAGGCTGATGTAATGGATTTTGTTTTTGACGGTATTTATTCCATTGCCACAAATGAAATTTTCAGCGATATCAATGTGGACGATGTTACCGCGCTGGACGATTTAAGGGAAGCAATGGACGAAATGACGGAAGCGATGGAAGCTTTGATGGATGGTTCCGCCGCCCTGTACAACGGTCTGACAGAGCTTTATGAAAAATCCGGCGATTTGCAGAAGGGTATTTCGGCTCTGCAGGCAGGTGCGGCACAGTTGTCAGAGGGTTCTGCAGCCCTGCGTGACGGCGTAAACAGCCTGCGTGACGGTGCGATAAACCTGACAAACGGTTTAAATACCTTGTCTTCAAAAAATGACGAACTGGTAAACGGAGCGGCACAGGTATTTAATACGTTGCTTGGGGAAGCCAATAAACAGCTTGCGGCAAGCGGCGTGAACGTTCCGGCCTTGACAATCGACAATTACAGTCAGGTTTTGGGCGGTCTTACCTCCTCCATGAATCCGGATGCGGTCAGCAGTCAGGTTTATTCGGCAGTTTACAATGCGGTTGCTGCAGAAGTGAAGAAAAACGAAGCGGCAATCAGGGCAGGTGTTACACAGGAGGTACAAAAGCAGGTATTTGCCGGTGTGCTGCAGGCGGCGGGCCTTAGCGAGGACCAGTATAATGCAATTGTGGCAGCAGGAGATGCCGCAGCGGAGGAGCAGAAGCAGGCAGTTGCAGGTATAGACAGCACGGTAGAAGCGCAGATGCAGAGTGAGCAGATAAAACAGACGATAGAAGCGGCTGTCGCAGCACAGGAAAAGCAGCTGATTGAACAGAATATGCAGTCTCCTGATATTGTGAATAAAATCACGGAAGAGACGGCAAATGCAGCGAACCGTGTCAATGAAGGTGCAGGCAAAATTGCAGCATTGAAAGCGCAGCTTGACAGCTATAATGCTTTTTATCAGGGGTTAATTGCTTATACAAACGGCGTCGTGCAGGCAGGAAACGGTGCAGCGCAGCTCAGTGTCGGCGCGGAACAGCTTGCAGCCGGTGCGGAATCCTTAAACGAAGGCGCAGTAACCTTAAGGGAGGGCATGGATACGCTTGCCGACGGCAGCGAGGCATTGATAGACGGCGTTTCCCGCTTGAAGAAGGGTGCGATGGAGCTTCGGGATGGTCTGACCACCTTCAATGAAGAAGGAATCAGCAAGCTGACGGAAGCGCTTGACGGGAATTACGAGGAGCTGCTTGCCAGGATGCAGGCAATGACACAGGTTTCACGAAGCTACAATTCCTATACAAACGAGAACGGTGTTTTGGACGGAACTGTAAAATTTATTTATAAAACATCGGAAATCCGCTAAAGATATTTTGGGATATATGACTGCCGGTTCTTGCAATTTTTGTTGTTTCATCGTAAAATTAAAAACGACATGATTTAACGCAGCGGCCGTATTCCTGTGGATATGGCAGAAAGGTGGTCAACATGGATATCAAAGAAAAGATTGAAGGAATTGTCGAAAAGGTTACAAAGGATAAGTCTCTTATGGAAAAGTTCCAAAAGAATCCGACTAAGACGGTGGAGGATTTGCTTGGCGTGGATTTACCCGATGACGTGGTAGAAAAGGTAGTGGAGGGTGTGAAAGGAAAGATATCTGTCGATAAGCTTTCCGGCGTTGCCGAATCCATTAAAAAGCTGTTTTAACAGGATGGCTTTAAAGCAGGGGATGATTTTTTAAGAACTGCCGTCCGGCTGAGAATTCGGCTGGTGCGGCGGTTCTTTTCTTTACAATTTTTTCACTATCAGATATACTATAGGGCAGAACGACGCATTTCAGCTTTCCTGTTGAAATGTCTGCCAAGGAGATGGAAGCAAGAATGGAGGAATTGCCAATATGCAGGATTCCAGACAGAATCAGCAATCTGATTTTATGATAGAGAAAATCAAAGAGCGGCCGATTAATAAGAAAAAGCTGCTGCGCAGGACGGTGACTACCGCTGCTATGGCAGTTATTTTTGGGCTGATTGCCTGTCTTACCTTTCTGATTCTGGAACCGGTTTTCAGCAACTGGCTGTCCCCCGAAGAGAAGCCGCAGACAGTGGTATTTCCTGAAGAGTCGGAGGAAATGGACCCTGAGGATATGCTGGTTGAGGAAGAGCCGCCTTCTCTGCAGGAAGCGGTGGAATCCGTGATTCTGGATGGGGAACAGATTCAGAAAATCCTGGATAACATACGGCTGGATGAGAAGCATTATATACAGCTTTATAGCGCGATGTCAGCTTATACGGCGGAGCTTTCCCGCTCCATGGTGACTGTTACCGGTGTGACCTCTGATGTGGACTGGCTGAATGATACCTATGAAAGTGAAGTGCAGACCTATGGCGTGGTAGTGGAAAGCAACGGCAGGGAATATTTAATTCTGACAGACAGAGAAACGATAAAACAGGCAGAGAGTATCAGAGTAACATTTTCCGACGGGACACAGGCGGAAGCCGTGTTAAAGCAGGAGGATAAACAGACGGGGCTGGCGATTATTTCGGTGGAGCTGTCAGATATTCCGGAAGAGACCAAAGAACTGGTGCAGAAAGCAACCTTGGGCTCTTCTAATCTGCGGAATCTGGTAGGAATTCCAGTGGTGGCGCTGGGCGCTCCCATGGGGATGGTCGGTTCTGCGGGTTACGGTATGATTGCGGCTTCGGGAAGTATTATGAGCCGCGTTGACGCTAATTATAAGCTGCTGACTACGGATATATACGGCAGTCCGGACTCCGAGGGCGTGCTGTTCAATATGCAGGGACAGATAGTCGGCATTATCACAAGCGACAGAGTGGATGCGGATATGAAAAATGCGGTGACGGCAATTGGTATCTCGGAGCTTCGCAAGCTGATAGAAAATATGTCAAATGGCAAAGAACCTGTTTACATGGGTATCAGCGGCATGGACGTCACGACGGAAGCGAATCAGGAGATGGGTGTTCCCTTTGGCGCTTACGTGAGAGAGGTTGAGATGAATTCTCCCGCCATGCTTGCAGGGATTCAGCGTGGAGACGTGATTGTGGAAATCGGAGACAGCAGTATTGAAAATTTTAATAACTATACGGCGACTTTGCTGCGGCTGGAGGCAGGCACGACGGTAAAAGTAACGGTGCAGAGGCTTTCACAGAACAGTTATCGTGAGATGGAGATGGAGATTACACTGGGGACGGAGGATTAAAATGAAATATATTAAGGATTATAATGATGGAGCCGAGCTGGATCGAACGATTTCCGATCTTTCTGCC
>CAMWUP010000094.1 GCA_947177465.1 uncultured Lachnospiraceae bacterium | reverse complement strand
GGTGTTTTCCTGCATTTCCGCTCTCAGCATGTCGGTGTTTTCCTGTATTAGTGCCTGCAGGCTTTTGCTGTTGGTCTGCAGTTTTGCATCCAGTTCTCCTCTTAAACCGTTAATGCTTTCCTGCATTTTGTCCAAACGCTGTAAAATAATCGTCATTTCGCTCATGCAATATCTCCTTTCTTAACAGACTCCCCTGCGGCAGGGTGTATTCTCATCTTATCTGAAAAGCACTCTTCTGTCAACAAAATTTTTGCATCTTTGTTAACGCTATTTCGTTTTTTTCAAATTTCAACCTATACGCGTCAAAATCTTTCTGCTCTGCACAAAAAGATGCCCAATGGACATTTCCATGTCCCGGACATCTTTTTAACTCGCTTCCCCCTGTCAACAACAGGTAATGCAGTAACATTTTATTTACCCTAACAGATTTTTCAAAGCTTCCATGCCTGCGGAATCAGTAGCAGCCTTATTTGCATCCTGAATCTGCAAATATACTTCCTTTCGGTATACTGATACTTCCTTGGGAGCAGAAATGCCGATTTTAACCTGCTCGCCCTTCACCTCCAGAATTGTAACCTCTATGTTGTTATTGATGATAATTGCCTCGTTCTTTTTTCTGGATAAAGCAAGCATGCTACTCACCTGCCTTTCTTGCGCGTAAAATTTCATAAATCGGGAATTTTACCGCATAATCTTCACCCTCCACAATCACCTGACAGGCTTTTCTGGTAAGCGAATTGATAATGATCGGTCCGCGCAGATTTACAGTCATTTTGGTCAAATCAGAAGGAATGGTAGCCGTCACCAGCACAAGCAGATTTTCTGCTTCCAGACCTCCGAGCTCCTTCAGCAGTTCATCCTCTACCTCAGGATTATAATCCGGCTTTATTAAAAGCGGGTCCATCACCGGCATTGCAAAGGCCGGTTCCTGAATGGACTGCATCCAGCGGATTCCGGAATTGATTCCTCTTTCTTCATCATGAATCAGTGCAAACTGCGTCAACTCCGGAAAACCGATGATACCGCCGACAAATTCAATGATTTTATCATCCGCAATGTCTACTTCCCCGAAAATTTTTGTGTTTACCCTCATATTTTCCTCCTTATTAAATCTAAAAGCCGTTTTATATAAAATTCAACAGCGTAGTCTGTGCAATCTTACCAGTTGCCATCAGCGCTGCCTGATATGTCAGCTCTGCGCTGGTCAGATTGATGATAACTTCCGTAATATCCACATCCTCATTCTCGGATTTTAAGGTCTCAAAGGTGGTTTTCTGCTCCTTCATCCGGTTCTCTACCAATTCCAACTTTGAGCTTCGGGTACCACAGTTTGTAATCGCAAGGTTGTTGTCATCAAGATACTTCTGAAACGCGCTGATTCCTCCCTCAAACATCCGCTGCATCTTATTTTTCGTCAGCGTCAGTGCCTTGTTTGCCGCTTTGCGCCGGGACAATAACGTCTCTCTCTCCGTTTCATCCGTTTCCGTTTTCAGCATCTCGTCAATTTTGTTTACTACATCCTCCAGATTCTGCACATCCTCAAGAACACTGATTAAATCGTCCGCTTCCCTGCCAATCCCCGGGTCATAACATTCGTCAACTCTTGTATTTACCCGCACTGTCTGGTTGAAGCCTACATCATATTCAATAACCTGCTTCGCCACATCAGTGCCGTTAAGATACGTTTGATTATAATCCGTCTGCACACCCGTCGCAGGGTCAACAGAGCTGCATGCATAATAGTGCTCCGGACGCAAATCTCCCTTCAGCCAGTTGCTCTTCTGATAGGTAATTCTGATTTCCGCCTCGTTTACCGTCGATGTGGAAGCATCATCCTGATAACTCATCATGTCGCGGTAAATATCATCACCCAAAATCAGCTCTCCCGTCTCCGGTATCAAATACGCCTTGGAAGGATTCTGACTTGCAAGCTCATAAGCAGTCGGAATATCATAAGAATGTACCACACTGATATCAGCTGGTGCAATTACAGGCTGCGTGGTAACATTGCCGTTTGCATCCTTGCCGGTAACTCTTTCAACCGTCGGTATGATGGGATTGGCATCGTCATAGGCTAAATCCGTATAGTTCAGCCGAATTCGATGTACCTCTATCTCGTCGATTTCCGCTTCTGCCACATCTACATCCTGATAATTTGTGCTGTTCAGATTGTTAATGTCGACATAACCGCCCATGCCATCCGGTTTTGTAGTTTTGATAAAGGTAACGTCGTCAATCGCCTTATTGTCAAGCTGCTGGGTAATGGTATAGTCTATCTTCTCCGCCATAGGGAAACTGATGGAGGTGTCCGTCCGATATCCCGCAAAGACATAGCGTCCCGCATAATCCACATCTGCCGTGGAATATACCTCGTCCCTGAGCGCTTTCAACTGCTCTAAAATAATTTCTCTCTCCTTAGAGGTCAAATCCCCATTGGAACCCTTGGTGCACTGTGCAATCATATTGGTAATAACCGCGGAGGTGTTTTTCAAGGCGCCCTCCGTTACATTCAGCCAGCTCTCCGCATCGGGTATATTTTTACTGTAATACTGTGTTACTTCCGTCACATTGCCCCGCAGACGGAGGGCACGAATCGCAATAACAGGGTCGTCGGAGGGCTTGCTGATTTTCTTCTCTGTAGACATCTGTGTGCTCAATTTGTCCTGCAGCACTTTATTCATGTTAATATTTGCCAGATTGTTGTTCTGCATGATTTTATTAGTAATTCTCATAATTCCTCTCATTCTGCCTCACGGCGGGCTTGCTTAAACTCCTGTTTCCAGAATCAGTCTGTCATAAACCTCTGTCAACGTCTGTATCATCTTGGAAGCCAAATTATATCCGTTCTGAAATCTCACCAGATTTACGGCTTCTTCATCCTCGTCCACACCTGATATAGATGTTCTCTGGTTGTCGATGCTCATGCTGATATTCTTGTAGTTGCTGCAGAGGGTCTTGGCATTGCCTGCATTCAGTGCAACATCAGAAAGAATACACTGTAAAAATTCGCTCGCCTTGCTTCCTCTGTAGCTCATCTTCGTCTTATCGTTTGACATTACCTTGATTTCCGTAAGAATATCATACTGCGCTTTGCCGTCAGACACATCCTTTTCCGTTGCCAGTAAATCCGCGTCCTCAATCAAGGCAGCCAGCACGGAGAAGTTCCCTGCCGTCAGCTTGTAATAGCTGTCGTCCGTCACATCCACGGTCATAGTGCCATTTGTCTGCGTGTCATAACGGAATGCTGCATCAAAGGTATACTGCTCATTGCTCGTATTCTTCTTGCCCGTAAACATAATGGGCCCATGCTGCTTGTATGCATTGTAGCCGCTGCTTATAATATCATTGAACTTCTGGGCATAGGTACGCACCCACTCATTCATCTGCTTCATATAATACGGAATGCCCTGATAATCGATGCTGTTGCCGATGGACGCCTGCTTGCCCACCCTGTCATTCGTCAGCCTTCTGTCATTCAGCGAACTGTCCGACAAAACAAAGGTATAGGAATAAGTAGGATTTCCGTTTGCATCGTAACTGCAGGTATAGGACCAGGAATCATAGTGGTACAACTGGTTGCCCAGATTGATAACGCCGCCTGTGTCAGACAGGTTACACTTGTTTAAGTCCTGCAGATATTCTCTGCCCACCTGCACCGTAACCGTATCATGGGACACCATGTTGCCATCCCTGTCTTCCACATCCTTCTTTCCTGTGCCGGTAATGGTACCGGTAAACTGCTCTGAATTATTACCGTCGCGCATCTCGATCAGTCCCTGCAGGGTTCCGCCCAAATTGCGTCCGTACATATTGAATTTTTCGCCGTTTGTCCAGTAAATATCATAAAGACCGTCTATATCTGTCTGATTTACCTTTTCATAGCTGGGTCTTGCAATACACTCCAGCTGCTTGTAATCGCTGTCGTTCACCAAAAGCTGTCCGCCGCCGATTTTAACAATGAAACGATGCGCGCCCGTCTCTCTCTCCGGATTATTGGCATCCACAACAGGAATCTCCTGCGTTTCGATATCCACAATTTCAGAGAGCTTATCTAAAAGTAAGGTTCTGCGGTCGCGCAGCTCATTTGCCTTGGGACCGGAAAGCTCGATTACGTTAATCTGCTTATTTAAAGCCGCTATCTCGCTTGCAATGGAATTGATTTCGTCCACCCGAAGCTTTAACTCCTGATTGGCGTCCTTCTGTACATTCTGCAGACTTGCCCACATGCTGTTAAAGTATTCTGTCAGATTTTCACCATATCCGATATACTGCTTCTTGGCCGCCGTGACATCTGTTGCCTTCAAAAGTTCCTGCAGTCCGTTTATCGTAAACAGGTCAAATATTGTTTTGAAGCCGGTGGAAACACCGTCATCTGCAAAATAAGTCTGAAGCTGATCCATATAGTACTCTTTAATCTGGTACTCACCCAGATTGGTATTCGCATCCCAGTACTTGTTGTCATAAAATTCGTCTCTGATGCGTTCAATCGCAATGGTATCCACGCCCGCGCCTGCGCAGCCGTAGGTCTGGAAAACCCGGAGCGCATCACTCGCCTGCTGTACCACCTGCTGCCTGCTGTACCCGATTGTCTGCACATTGGCGATGTTGTTTGAAGTGGTATTCAAAGCCGCATTAGAAGCAAGCAGCCCCGTATATGCTATATTTAATCCAAAAAATTGTGAGGGCATTTCTTTTCCTCCTTATGAAAAACTTATTTTTCAGCTTATACTGCCAATGTATTAATGACATGCTCCAGCATTTCGCTGATAACGTTGATGTAACGGCTGGCTGCATTGTACGCATTCTGGAACTTAATCATATTGGAAAGCTCCTCATCCGAAGAAACGCCGATAACCTGCTCCCTTGCACTGCAGGTCGCTTCCACCGTCGCTTCCTGATTTGCAAAGATATCCTGGAATACCTCACCGGTATTTGCCACCTGCTCCACCAAATCCGTATAATAACCGATAAAGTTAGTCTTTTTCTGCACATTCGGATTGATGGTATAGGTCTCTTCCATAAATGCTGCTTTCAGTGCACTTGCCGTTTCATAATCCACTTCTTTGTCCGACAGCTTAAACCCAAGCATTGCCGGCTCCTGCAGCAGGTTGCCGTTTACCTGCACATTGCCCAAAGTGTACATGGTGCTCGTCTGGCTGTAATCCTCTTCCATGTACTTCCAGCTTCCATCAGCCTGCTGCTCATAGCCGTCGGATGCCACCTTTTTGAAAAGCTGCAGCGGAGAGCCGTCCTTGTCGCACATATAGCCGGTATCCGGATTGCTTGCGCTTGCCAGTATTTCATTCATCTTCGTGGTTACATTGTGTATCAACTGGTCAAACTCTGCCTGAATATTCATGACAATCGACTGCGAAATGCTGTCATAATCGTTTACTATATCAGAGTAATTTGCCCTGTGGTCGCCCCTTGCAAGCAGCGCTGCCTTTAGTCCGCCGATATCCGTATCCTTTGTGGTGGATATGGTCTGGTTCAGATTAAAGACCTTTGCGCTTGTAATATCATACTTCTTTGTGCCGTCCGCCAGAATGGTGTATTCCGCATTCTGCGGCCAAAACGGTGTATAAAAGCCCGTTGTCGGGTCTGTCTCCAAACCGATTTCATAGCATTTACTTCCCTTTATAAAATCGGTTCCTTCTATTTTAACGGTTATATTTCCGCCTGCATCCTCAGAATAATCCATCTTGACAAGCTTGCTGAGCTCATCAAGCAGATAGTTGCGCGCATCACGCAAATCGTTTGCATGCTCAATCCCGCCTGCTTCTATTTTACGGATGCTGTCGTTCAGCTCCAGTATCTGCTTACCATATTTGTTAATCTTTTCGACCTGCTGCGACACCTTCAGATTCAGACTGTCCTGATAGCTTGCCAAATCCTTGTATACCGATGTTGCACGGTTTAAGAATTCTGAGGCGCGCTGCACCAAAAGTCCCTGCGTTACGGAACTGGAAGGATCCTTCGCAAGCTCCTGCACGGATGTCCAGAGATTGGACAGTGACGTCTGAAAATCCTCACCGTTCAACTCTCCAAGCAAGGATTCCACCTCGCTAAGCGCTTCTGCAGACACTTCATAAAACATACTGCGCCCTGATTCCTTGCGGTATGTCTTATCCAAAAAATAATCTCTCACTTGTCTGACTGCGGTATAATTTACCCCGAGACCATACTGCTTGTTAGAAACTGCAGCGGGGTTTTTGGATAACGTAATGTAGGTTCGGGTGTCAAGCAGCGTCTGCTGCCTGACATACCCCGGCGTATCTACATTCGTAAGATTGTGCGCTGTTGTATTCAACGCATTTTGACTTGTCTGTAAACCGGATGCTCCGATATATAAACTTCCCATCAATGGCATAATAATCACCTCACGTCATGCACGAAACCACGTGCTTAGGATTTAACTCTTCGCGTCGAAATCGCTTCTCGCGCTGCCCATAACATTGCCTGCGCTATAAGCTCCTCTGTTGTAATTTGCCGTTTCAGGCGCTGCCTTCATCGCGTGAATCAGAGTCATGTCAAACTCAACCATCTCCAAAGAATGAGCTATCAGCTCCTTGTTCTGTTCGTTGACTTTCTGCATGCTGCCCACGACGCTTTTCAAATAATCATGCACCTCGGCAAGCTTCCTGCTTTCGGCTGGTCTGCTCTCAAGCATCTGAATCAGATTCACAAGCTTCAGGGTCTTAACATCCTTGTTCATGACGTTGGCTATATCTTTCATCACCTGGCTTCGCTCATGCTCCAGATGATTGATTCTGTTCACCACTGTCTGTTCTTCATCCGTGATTTTTTGTAATGCCGGCAAATCCCCTGCCACAATGATAGGGGTCTTTTGCATCGATAATCCCAAAAGCGCTTTGTACTCCGCGCCTTCCTGTTCTAATACGCTTATCAGATTCTCTACCAGACTTGCCACAGGGATTACCTCATTTCCTGATATTTTGCCAACAGCTTATCAGCAAAGCTTCCTACGTTCACTTCATAGGTGCCCGCCGCAATACTCGCTTTAATAGGAGCCGTTACGTCTTCCCTGACATCAGGGCAATCAGCAACTGCGGTCTTGGCGGTCTGAATATCCTTTCCAAACCTGCTAATCTGAACTTGGTCTGAAAAACTCGCTCCTGCGGATTTCTTAACCTGTCCCGGCTTTCTGGTATTATAAAGCTGTTGTACCTGATTATATGCTTCAATACGCATATTTGACTCCTCCTTTCTGCAAACCTTATATGTTTGATATTATATATATCGTAAAAAAAGGGATGAACTTTAGCGTCCATCCCTAAAAAATATTTTTTTCGTTTTGTCTAAAGGCGCTTACTGCAGATGAAATACACTGTCCAAATCGACGCATACAGGGCTATTATCTGCATTTGTTTCCATAATATCCGCCATATAGTCCCACCACTTTCTGTTAATTTCGGTATCGGCAAGCTGCGCCCATTTTTCCTCGCTTTCCACCTCGAGATAACCATAGAGAATATTGGTTTCTCTGTCGAGAAAAATAGAATAATTGCTTCCTCCGTACTCATGTATCTTTTCTTTCATTTCCTGCCACAGTGCATTGTGCCTTTTTTCATAC
>CAMWUP010000093.1 GCA_947177465.1 uncultured Lachnospiraceae bacterium | reverse complement strand
ATAATGGACTGTGTGACATTCATCGGCGAGCCGGTAAGGACATCCCTTATTTTCCCCGCCGGATAAAAGCTCGTTCCGCCCTTTGCAGAATCACAGATATAAAATCCCAATATACTGCCCTTCTTATCCCGCTTGACGCTGGTAACGGTAACCGCATGTAAGTCTTTCTTCCCATATGCCTCGTCGTACCACAACATTTTGGAATGTACGGATAATATGACCCCCCTTCCGGTTTCCACATAGGAAGCAATATTCTCAATGTTTTTATCCGTCGGCTTTCCGGTATTATCCGTCTCTATCTGAAGCACACTACTCTCCACGCCGAAATGTGATAAAATTTCCTTTCGTTCCCATGGGTTTGTACCGCCGTTATTTGCCGGATTGAGGAACCCTGCCGAACACAGTTTTTTTTGTGTATTTGCTGCCGGTGTTTTGGAAGCATAATCAATCATTTGCTTTTCGGTAGCATTGACTCCCGCCAGCCTCATAATGTTGGCGCAGGAACATAAACCACAGGTTCCTTTAAAAAACAGCTTTGCGCTTCCCTGTTCTTTATACAGGTACGCATCCATTTTTTGGGGCGTGTCGTAAACTAAATTACCCTCGACATCCTCTTGATAGCCAAACTGTGACACTGCCAAATCCCGCGGGCAGCTCCTGACAGGGCGGAGCGCCTCGTCATTTTCCCTGCGGCTTCTGCTTTCTGCGCCCGCATCTATATTCCGTTCTCCGCCTGCCGAACTGTTCCCCACAATTCCCTGCTGCACATAGGCTTCAATCTTTTCTGCCATCGTTTCCGCATAACGGCTTAAAACCAGAACATCTTCCCCAATCCTTTTTAAAAACTGCCGACTGCCTTCCAGCAGTTCCATAATTTCATCAGCATACTTTCCAAGCTGCTCTTCCTTTTCCACCGAAACCAGCAGAGCTCCCGCGCCCGCCTCAATATTCGACTGCGCCAGCTTTAAATCAGCAGCCAGCTTTCGAAGCGCTGCGGCGCCCTCCTGATTAATCGCATATTTCGCCATATCAATCCTCCATGTCAAAGCGCTTTATGCGCTGGCAGATTTACTCCTTGGGTATGACAATACCTGTGGTTTCATCCAGCACCCAGCCGTTACATGCAATGCCCTGATGAATGTGCGGATTCATGGTAAAGGTTTTCCTGCCGTCGCTGTAAGCAAATGCTTCTTCAGGAAGCTGGACTGCCGTGCCATTCCCCAACAACTCCTGCGAATCCGTCCGGTTCATGGCAAAAGCCAGCCTGTGGCGGAAAAACTTTCCGTTCAGCTTACTGTTTTTGAAGTCATCAGGACGCTCGAAGCAGACCAGAAAATGAATTCCCATACCGGATGCCCTCCTAAGAATCCATTCCATATTTTCAAGCAAATCTCCTGCACCTTCCTCTGCTTTTTCTGCCTGCGCCTCGGATACCCCTTGATTATACGCTTCAATCTTCTGCACATCCGCCGCTGTCACACCGTCCACGCTGACAGCAGACAGCATGGCTGCCATATCCTGCTTTGCACTGTCCTTTTTCGGCGCCGTAAAGTCTTCTCCGTACATTTCCCATTCTTCCCGCATCGCTTCATAGCCTAAAAGAACCACCAGCTTCTGCGTACGCCGCCGCGATTCTACCTTTGACCGGATTTCTTTTGTTCTGTTTAAAATATCCTCCAAATCTGTTATCTGTTGTAAACCGGCAAACAAAGTGTCCTGATAGCGCTTTAATATCCGGTTTCTGCCATCCGCCCAAATCTCTATATCCTTTGAAATTCTTTTGTAGCTGGCAATAACGGACAGTATTACATTGATGCGGGCTTCCCTGCTGCCGCCCACCAGAAGAATATTTTCTGCCGGACCATCGTTTAAACCGAAGGGTCTTGCCGGATAAAAGCTTCTTGGTACACCCGCATATATATAGGCGTCCTCCTCCAAATCCGCATCTTCCATCTCCGCCTCGTACTTTCTGTATGCCGGCAGCATTTCCTTAAAGGTATGTGGCTTGTTGCCACTGAGCAGAATCGGCTGTTTATCCACAAAATTTCCTGTAAGGCTTTCTTTCAGGAGCTGTACAATCTGCTCCATTTCCGCCTTTTCCATATACATATTTTTCAGCCGTTCAATCCGCACTTCCCCCGCCTCGTCCCTCCATTTAAAGAGACTTTCATGTACGGGCAGCGTGTTCATCCACCGCTCTACCTCCGGTGTAATCAGGGAAGAAGCAAGATTTAAGGTATCCTTAATTTCCTGATATGTATTTTTCAGGGCAAAACGGGTCTGAATCTGCTTTCTCGCCGTCTCCGTCAATCCCGGCACGCCGTCCGAATAGGTCTGGCTGGAAAAGATAAAGCGGAACCCAAGCGCCGCGCCCTGCGCCAGCATGTTTTCCAGCTTCAGCGTATAGTCCTTGTCGTAGCCCTCTCCCTTAGTCGCCCTGATATACTGAGAAAATCTTGCAAACTCATCAATTATCACAAATATCTGTGGCATGTATACATCTGTAGGAACCTCCGTCTGCTTTATCCAGCCATTGCGGGAAAATTCACGCTTACGCCGGTTTAGCTCCTCCGTCAGCTTGTCCAGAATATCGTAGGCAAGCTCCGGTGAATCCTCCGCCAGCAGATATTTGACATGCGGAATATTCCACTCCGCGTATCTGGCAAATTCGGTCAGCTTAAAATCCATCAGCCAAAGCTCTACTTCATCCGGGTGGTAATTCATAATGACATGTCCAATCATCATATGCAGTAAGGTTGACTTACCGGAACGGGAAGCACCCATCATATACGCTGCAAAGTTTTCGTTTTCAAATTCACATTCCACAAGCTGTCCTTCTTCGTTCACCGCAAAAGGAATCCGCAGGGGCTTTCTGTATATGGACGCCCTTTGCGGCGCCACACATGCAAAACGGCTAAAATAACCCGTTCCGGTTTCTTCTTTCTCCATTCCTCTCTGCATCCTTGTAAAAAATGCATCCGGAATCTGCTCCACATGGTTCGCCAGCCACGAGAACGCATATTTTCCCTCCCTGTGATTCAGGAAAAAGCGCCCTTCCTCATCGCTTACAATACACAGCCTTCCCTCGCCGGAATAGCTTTCCGTATGCCCGATTAAAAAGGAATTGTCCGCGGGGGACTCACTCTTTTGCAGCATAATTACAAAAATCCCAAGCCGCTTCGCATTGTGAAGCAGATAGCTCAATTCTGCCTTGTCATTTGCGGAAAACTGCTTTGCCTGCCTGTGCAGCACCAGAATCCGGCTGGGAAGCCTCTCCTCTTTCCCCACAGATGCATTATACTGATGCAGTTCCTGCATACCCAGCTTCTGCTCCTGCTTTTTATAGTACGTATTAAGTGTATTTAATAAGCTTCGCATTTCTTCTTCATTTGCGGGAACATCATCAATCACACCATTACTCCCGTCAGCCAGCACATAAAGCGGTCCTAAAAGCTCCCTGCTGTAATAGATTTCATCAAAAACAGAAACCCGAAGCTGCGATGCTCCCATCGTGTGCAGCGCGCCGAGCAGTAATGCCTGTATCCCGCTTTTTAGCTGTTCTCTGTTCTTTTCTGTATATTCTACCTGCAAAAGCGGCATTGCAGACAGCGATACTTCCTTGGGACAGCGGATACTGTTTCCTCCCGTCTGATAATACCTTCCCAGATAACGCGCAAGCAGCTCCTGAAACTGCGGCGCCGGATACAGCGGATATTCCTGCCAGCCAATGGGAATGCTAAAAGCTTCCCGTGATGCTTCCTCCCTGCCGAGAGATTCCTCCGAAACGGTATACCTTCTTTCCCATTCCTGCAAAGAAAAAAGCAGCTTCTGTATTTCTTCGCCGCCCAAACTGCCCGCTGCTTCTTCCATTACTTTTTTCTTCGCCTCATCAGTGCCCTGCCCAAAGCTTTGCGCCTGAGACAACAGTGCTTTTTCCCTGTCCTCCCTCACCTTCTCTATTTCGGCAATATGTAAATCCAGCCACGCCGTATATCTGCCGGCAAGCTCTATCACCTGCCCCGCAGCAGAATCATTCCGATTGCTCTCATCAATCCTAGCCGCCAGCCGGCTGAGCGCTACAATATCCGGTTCAAGGGGCGTGGCATTTTGCGGGTGAAACTGCATGTAGGAATTATCCTCCGCAATATGGCAGTAAATCATAACCTTCTTTTTTAATTCGTTATATTCTGCCGCCGCTTTCCTGCTGTCCTCTTCTATTTCCTGCAGGCGTCTGGCATATTCCGTCTCCCAGCCCTGATTGATTTTTTCCCGATTATCAAGCTTTTCTTCCCAATGCTTTAACCACTCATTCAGTCTTTGTATCTGTTCTTCCATCGTTATACTCCATGCATATCGCAAGTTTTGCTTTTGCTATTTCCGCCGCTTATACGTTATACCGGAATTTCTTAATTAGACGCTCTACATCCGGGTCCTTCATCCCATAATCTGCCAGCAGCCTTGCTTGTATCTGCCCAAGCACTGTCTTATCCTTTGCGTCGTTTGCCACCTTTATTGCCTCCAGGTAACGATTATACTCCGATGCTTTCATTTGTATTTTCCTCCTTCATTCTTTTCTTTGCATCCACTACCTTCGGATGTGCGCTCCCGTAAAACTGTTCCAGTACAGGCGCTGCTTCCTGCAGATAGCCAAGCTCCTTCTCCCTGTCTCCTAACTGCCGGTATGCTTTTGAGAGATTGTTTGCAGGCTCTGCCGCTGCAAGTCCCCCCATTTCCACACCTATCTGGTAAGCCTCCTCCAGACAGGACAGTGCCTCCTCTGGCTTTTCCCAGTCCAGGTACATCACTCCCATATTGTTTAAAATACGATGCCGCTCAAAAGCATGTCCCTCTACTCTATCATAAATATCCAGTACCTTTTTGTACTGTTCACATGCCTCTTCTCTGCACCCCGCCTTGTTATACGCCATGGCAAGATCCGCCAAAACATTTGCATAGTACGCGCCTTCCGCGGCGCTTAAGACAATCTTTGCCACTTTACAAGCCTCTTCAAGCTGGGGCACGCCATAACCTTCCTCCCCCGAATACATCTTATAGGAGCCACCGTAATACAAGAGCTGGAATTTAAAAAAATAACTCTTTTCATTTTTCAGAATTTCCTGCTCTTCCTCCAAAATACGCTTTACCTTTTCAAAATTTCCGCACCCCGTATTCAGAACGCACTGCAAAAACATAATCTGGTGTCTGTTCCAAGTATTTTTATTGTTAATGCTCTTGCCGATTTCCTCTCCCCTGTCCGCCCAGAGAAGACAGCCCTCCAAATCTCCCGTCTGCTCCAAAGACTCTGCCATGATATAGCACGCGCCCATTTTACTGTCAGAATCCTGCGCATATTCCCATATATACTGCGCCAGCTCTTTTGCACGCTCTGTATTTCCACTGTTTAGATTCCGGAGCGCCAATCCACTTGCAAATGCCAGCTTAAGCTCCTTTGATATCAGCCCGCCTTCCGCATACTTTGCATATGCCTTGTCCAGCTTTTCAATATCATTATAATTGTATGTACACAAAATAATGTACCAGTATGCCTGCGTTTTTGCAGATGCATTCCGACAATTCTGCTGTAAGCCCGTTAAGTAGTTCAGTTTTTCCTTGTCAAATCCCAGAAGGCAGTATGTGGACTCTGCTGCCAGCAGGATAAGCTGCAGAAATTTCTCACACAGACCGCCTGACAGCTTCTGCGCCACAGAATAGACAAGGGATAACGCTTTCTGCATCTCTTGTCCCATAACGCCATTCTCCTCGGATGGATTGAAAAAAATCTCTCTGACAGTCTCGATGGCAAAACCTTGCCGCACATTGGCGCATACTGCGCACACTCTCTCAAAAAAGGGCGCAACATCCTCCTCTGTCAAAGGCTTTGCCAGCATACATTCTGCGATGAATGGATGCATGGAATAACCATTGCCGCGCTTTTCCAGCCAGCCGCCTTTCCAGAGCTTCTCCAGACTCTCTCCCATATCCATGCCAGCCTCTAAAAAGCCTTGCAGATAGCTTTCTGCAAAGGATTTTCCATAGCTCTCATAAGGCAGCGCCGCATACACCCTGAGCAGCCTGTTCATGCTTTTTTTCAGCCCCGAAACAGCGTAAGTCCTGCGGTATACCTGCTGCAGCCCCGCATAGCCATCCTGCGCCTCCAGCGATATATGGGGCTCTCCCTTTTCAAGCCGCTCCAGCAGTTCCGATACGGTCCAGCTCCTTGTCCTTGCCACGCAGCCTAAAAGCCTGAGCGTCAGCGTATGCTGCCAGACCTCTCTGTCCGTCATTTCTTCGAGCGCCTTCCTGTCCTCCTCCGAAAGAGACCTCTGATAGTTATCCCGAAAGACAAGGGCACGCGCTTCTTTTCCTACCGGCTCTATTTGGTAGGTCTCAAAGCCTTCCAGCTTTTGCTGACGTGAGGTTACAAAAATGGTCGCCGGCAGTTCCGTAAACGCTTCCCAGCCCTGCTCCTCCTGCCCGCCGTTCATATTATCGATAACCAACAGGATTCCTGCTCCTGCATGGACGCGAATCCGCGCCAATGCCTCTCTGAAATTGTTCTCCCTGTCTATGCCGCGCACTTCCGGAAATGCCTTTATCAGGCTGTCCGCCAGACTGTTTTCGTACTGCACGGTGCAAATATAATCAACAAGCCGTTCTTCTACACAGCATTTGATAAACTGACGCATCAACTCCGTCTTGCCGATACCGCCGATGCCGCTCACCAGATACCTGCCGCCCTGCGCCAGCATTTCCCGCAGTTCAAAGAGCTCCTTTTCCCTGCCAAAAAAATGCCTTGCCGTCAGGGGTATGCTGCAAAGCTCTGTGTTTTTTCCTGTCAAAAATACAGGCTCTCCGCTGCGTGCTCCTGCCACTCTTTTACTTGTTTTTTCCATTGCCTCCAAGGACAATTCCCGTCTGCCCCGCAGATTCCGCAGGCTTTCTCCGCCTTCCCCGTTACCCGCAAGCGCATGGAACATCAGAAACGTCAAAAGATAGCCGCAATAAAACGCCTTACCCGCATTCCCCTGCCTGTCATATTTCTTTTTTCCTTCCAGCTCTTTTTCAAAAAAACACTTTACTTCTTCCGTAAAGCAGGCATCTCTGTCTGAAAGAAACTGAATATAGGAAGGGATTTTCTGCATAAAAGCATCATAACTGAACTGTCTTTCCAGCAGGAAGCTTGCAAACTGCCTGATTTGCCGCAATACTGTCTCCGCATCTGCTGCACCTTCTATTTCCTCCGCATATTCACCGTAAAAGGATATCCTTTCACTCCGGTTGCAGATGTCAGATATATAGCGGTTCCGACCGCCTTCTGCGCGCCATATCTGCTTCCCGTATTTGCGGTTACGGAAATTAATCAGAATATTATCCTTCCAAAATTTTGTCAGCGTAAGCCCTGTCCGGTTATTCTTTGTAATAATTCCTACGCAAAATGTGGGGTAATCGCTTATAAAAAGAAATTGATAGATGCCTTTCAATGAGAGAATATCATTTTTCATACCGCTAACCATACCTTTTTAACATCATTTTTCGTCTATTTTTTTATTATTATATAATTCTCATTTTTTTGTAACAAGTTTTCTTCCCATTCTTGTCCATTTTTTTCACAATCTATTCTGTTTTGTTCACAGTATTTCC
>CAMWUP010000092.1 GCA_947177465.1 uncultured Lachnospiraceae bacterium | reverse complement strand
GTACGCCATCCAGTAACAATTCTTTTTGTGTCAGGGGAAATATTTTGTTTCCCCTGATACAAAAAAACTGCTTCTTATTTAAAAAAATTGTGCAATATAGTAGAAATCTTTCTGAAAATTGTTTATAATCATTATAAATACCGGATAAAACTGGTTTAACCGGTTGTTTTGGAAAGAAAGGAGAACGGTATGGTAGAATACTTGTTGGGGAATCATTTGGTAGAAATCGGGAGGTTATCTGAGGAACAGTTGGAAGCAGTGATTGCTAAAATGGATGCGGTCAGGGTGAAGCTGGGACTGTTAGCTGTTGCAGAACGCATGATGACGATAGAGCAGGCTGATGAGGTAAACCGCTTTCAAGCTACCATGGACAAGCGTTTTGGAGATATTGCAGTTGAGAGAGGATATTTGACTGAGGAACAAATCAGCAATTTGTTAAAGAAGCAGGGAAATACATATTTGGCGTTTGCACAGGTGCTTGTGGATGAAAAGCTCCTGCAGCTTCAGGATTTAGAAGCGGTTATGGACGACTTCCAGCAGAAGAACGGTTTTACCAAATCAGATATGGAAGATTTGCGGAGTGATGATCCTGACAGAATCGTGCCGCTTTTCCTTCCGCCGGAGGCAATGTTCTTCAAGGATATTACGGGTGTTCTTGTCAGGACGATGATTCGCTGTATTGACAGGCATGTATACATAGGAAAAGCTGAATGGAAAAATGAGTTGTCAGTGAAAGAGTCCGCGTTTCAGAAAATTGCCGCTTTTTCTGCGCCTGTTGCAGGATATAAAGCGTTGGAAACGGGGCTTGCCGAGGAGGATGGCGGTCTTGCCGTGATAGCGGCGGCTTACTGCGGGGAGAGTCTTCCGCTTGAGAAAGAGGACATGTTGGATGCTGCCGGAGAATTTTTGAACTGTGTCAATGGTTTGTATGCTACATCACTGAGCAGAGGCGGTATTGATTCTGAATTGCTGCCGCCCATCTTTTTTGAAGCTTCTTCCTCCCTTAAGGATACGGCGGTTTTAAGCGTTCCGGTTTATGCCAGAGGAAAAAAAGCAATTTTTATTATTATGGGACAAGAGTAGGAGGATAGAAGAATGGCAAAAATTTTGATTATTGACGATTCCAAGATGTCCAGAAGGATGCTGCGGACTATTTTGGAGGGCATCGGACATGATATAGCGGGCGAGGCTGTCAATGGTGAAGAAGGCGTTAAGCTTTACAAGGAGCTTCATCCCGATGCTGTGACAATGGACATTACCATGCCTGAGATGGATGGAATCAGTTGTCTTAAGGCAATCAAGGAATTTGATGCAGATGCGAGCGTGATTATGGTGACAGCGGCAGGGCAGTCTTCTAAACTGATGGATGCGCTGAAGCTGGGGGCGAAGGAGTTTATCTGTAAGCCCTATGAGCCGGAGCAGGTTATCAACGCAATCAAAGAAGTGTTAAAGGATAAGTAAAAAAATTGAAAATGCCGCAGGAATGGAATCATTTCCTGCGGCATTTCTTATAGTCCTATTCACAATAGAGCCATATTTTTTAATAAGAGGTGTAAGATTTGATTTCCTTCCAAAGGTCATTGTAGAGTCGGTCAGCCTCTTCGCCAAGATAGGAGAAGGTCTCCAGATTGTTGTACTGTGACAAATCGGGAAAGGCAATCTCGGAATTGCGGATATCTTCGTCTTCAATCAAATCCCTTGCAGCGGTATTGGGTGTAGAATAAGTGATAAATTCAAAGTTCATCAGCGCAATATCGCCACGGCACATAAAATCAATAAATTTCTCTGCATTTTCTTTGTTTTCTGCGTTTTTGGGAATCACCCAGCTATCAATCCAGACATTGGTTCCTTCCTCAGGAATGACATAAGCTAAGTTGGGATTCTCACGCTGTGTATAAATGGCTTCGCCGGAATAGATAACGCCAAGTGCCGCCTCGTCGCCAATCATTTTATCACGAACCTGGTCAATAACATACGCCTGCACAAGGGGTTTCTGGGTAATCAACAGATTTTTTGCTTCCTGTAATTCTGCTTCATTGGTACTGTTCATGGAATAACCCAGTTCTTTTAACGCGACCATAAATAAATCGCGGACGGAATCCTGCATCAGGATGTTGTCTTTATATTTTTCATCCCAGAGGATGGACCAGCTTGTGACGGGTTCATCTACCATGGTAGTATTGTATAAAATACCTACGGTACCCCAGCAGTACGGAACAGAATAGCGGTTGTCCGGGTCGAAGGCAAGGGACTGCTCATAATATTCTGCGCCGATATTGGAGCGGGCGTTGGGAAGGTTATCCCAGTTTAATTCAGCCAGCAAATCGTTATCAACCATTTTCTGAATCATATAATCAGAAGGGCATACAACATCATAATTGGATGCGCCGGCTTCAATTTTAGGATACATGGTTTCATTGGTGTCAAATTCATCATAGATGACTTCGATGCCAGTTTCCTTCTCAAAAAGTTTGATTGTTTCCTCGTCTATGTATTCCCCCCAGTTGTAGACATACACCTTTCCGTTGGGATATTTATCTGAGGAGCCGCAGCCTGCAAAAAGGCAGGCGGTCATAACACAACAAAGACCCAAAGCTAATAATTTTTCATAATGATTCCTCCCTTTCAAAATCCCGCTATTTTGCGGGCTTTTCCTTTGGCGTCCTGTTTACAAGAAACAGTAATACCAGAACCACCACAAAAATAATGGTGGACAGAGCGTACATTTCCGGCTTAATGCCCTTGCGTACCTCTGTGTATATCTTCGTAGATAATGTATCAATTCCCGGACCTTTTGTAAAGTATGTAATAATAAAATCATCTAAAGACATGGTAAACGCCATCAAAAATCCGGATAAAATACCGGGCAGGATATCCGGAAAAATAACTTTAAAAAACGCCTGCACATGGGAAGCGCCAAGATCCAGAGCCGCTTCGTAAACACTGGGGTTGAGCTGTTTCATGCGGGGCATGACGCTCAAAATCACATAAGGTATGTTAAAGGTAATATGCGCCAGAAGAATGGTAAAAAATCCCAGCCGGATGCCCAGCACAATAAAGAGCAGCATAAGGGATATGCCTGTGACGATATCGGCGTTCAGCATGGGGATATTTGTGATTCCTATTATGATGGCGCGCCCTTTCTTTTTCATGCTTTGGATGGCAATACAGGAAACAGTGCCAACGACGGTTGCAACCACGGAGGAAATCAGCGCTATGGAAAGGGTGTTCCAAAGAGCCCGCATGATTTCTTCGTTTTTAAATAGAGATAGATACCACTTTATGGTAAAGCCGCCCCATTTGGCACGCGATTTGCTTGCATTAAAGGACAAGACGCCAAGTGTGGCGATGGGAGCGTACATAAATATAAAAATAAGGACGATGTAGATACGTCTTGCTGCATTTTTCATAAGGTTGCTCCCTCCCCTTCTTTATCAAATATAGCGGATAATACCATATTTAACAGAATAAATATCATAAGGACAATGGAAAGACCGCTTCCCAAATGCCAGTTGCCGGTCTGGGTAAATTCCTGCTCAATGACATTGCCGATAAGCAGGATTTTGCTGCCGCCAAGCAGGGTAGATATTACAAAGGTAGTAAGCGCCGGTACAAATACCATGGTGATGCCGCTTATGACACCGGGCAGACTTAAAGGAAATATAATCCGTAAAAAAGTCTGGATGGAGCCGGCTCCCAAATCCTTTGCTGCATTGACGACATTCGGGTCTATTTTGGTCAATGCATTATAGATTGGCAGGACCATAAAGGGCAGGAAATTGTATACCATACCCAGTATGATGGCGGACGGCGTATTGATAATATTGAGGGACGGCAGGTGCAGAAAACGCAGCACTGTGTTGATAATGCCGTTCTTTTCCAAAAGCGTTTCCCATGCCATGGTGCGCAGCAGAAAATTCATCCACATGGGAAGTATAAAAATAAGCACAATAAAAGAGTGCTGGCTGACCTTCATGCCTGATAAAATCATGGCAAGCGGATATGCCAGAAGCAGACAGATTATGGTTCCGGCGAGCGAAAGCAGCAGGGAAAACCACAGTGCCTTGGAATGTTCGGCTGTGGCAATGGCGGCAATGTTCGCCAGCGTAAAAGCACCTGTCTTGTCCGTAAGACCATAGTATACCACCATACAGAGCGGAATGATGATAAATGCGGCGCACCAGAACAGGTAGGGGAGGGAAAGCATTTTCTTATTCATCCGTTTTTACCGCCTCCTCGTCTTCTGATTCAGGCTTATTCATAATCTGAATATTGAAGGGCTCTACCTGAATACCCACCGGCGTGCCGACGGGGAACATGCGCGTAGAGTGAACCAGCCATTCAAAGCCGCTCGCCTGCACCTCCATCTCATAGTGGACGCCCTTGAAGATAATGTGGGAAACAACGCCCTGTATAGTGCCGGCTTCAGGCTTTACCAGCTCCACATCCTCAGGGCGGATAACCACATCAACGGGCTTGTTCTGACCGAAGCCTTCATCGACGCAGGCAAAACGAGCGCCCAGAATTTCTACAAGGCGGTCCTGAATCATGGTGCCGCCGATGATGTTACTGTCACCGATGAAATCTGCTACAAAGGCATTTTCGGGTTCGTTGTAGATACGCTCAGGAGAGCCTATCTGCTGGATATAGCCCTGATTCATGACCACGATGGTGTCAGACATGGTAAGAGCCTCCTCCTGGTCGTGGGTCACATAAATAAAGGTGATGCCAAGCTCGTTTTTCAGACGGATTAATTCGTACTGCATATCCTGTCTAAGCTTTAAATCCAAAGCGCCGAGCGGTTCGTCCAAAAGCAGAAGACGAGGTTCGTTTACAATCGCGCGCGCAATGGCAATCCGCTGCTGCTGACCGCCGGAGAGGGAATCAGGCATCCTTTTTTCATAGCCGTCCAGATTGACCAGCTTCAGGGCATATTTAATCTTGTCGTTGATATAATCCTTTGTTTTATTTTTGATTTTAAGTCCAAAGGCAATATTTTCCGCAATATTCATATGCGTAAAAAGGGCATATTTTTGAAAAACCGTGTTCAGGGGACGTTTGTTGGCAGGCAGACAGGTAATGTCTGCGCCGTCAAAAATAACTTTGCCGGTATCGGGCTGTTCAAAACCGCCCAAAATGCGCAGAGTCGTCGTCTTGCCGCAGCCACTGGGACCGAGCAGGGTCAGAAATTCATTTTCTCTGATGTAGAGATTCAAATCGTCCAGTACCATATGATTGTCATATGTTTTGGAAATGTGCTCCAAATTTACCAGTACGTTCTTCATAGCTTTACACCTCCCTGAATCACTAAAATAAAACGGCCGCTAAAAGCCTGTGTATTCCGGTTAAGAAACCGAATACATGCACGTTACATTTTATAATGAAACGCATAAAAAAGCAACGCATATTTTCTGTACTCGTGTAAAAACATGTAAAAAAAGAAAAATCTAAAAAAATATAAGTTTTCATTAACAAAAAAAGGATAATATGGTATATTTATTTAAAGCGCTACAGAAATGGAGGAAGCAGCATGGAAAAATACGTTGCTTATGTATCTACTTATACAATGGGAGATAAACACGGTATCAAAATTTATGATGTGGATATGGAGAACGGAAGGTTTATGGAAAAGGACCAGGTAGAGATTACCAATTCTTCTTATGTTACGATTTCCAAGAGTAAGAAATATCTGTATTCCATAACGGATTTTGGCGTGGAGTCATATCACATCTTGAAGGATGGCAGTCTGGAATTGATTAATTTCGCCCCGATTAACGGTATGCGAGGGTGCTATCTGTGTACTGATTATGAGGACAAGTTTTTATTTGTTGCAGGGTACCACGACGGTAAACTGACCGTGCTCCGATTAAAGGAAGACGGCTCCATCGGCGGCATCACGGATGAAATTTATCACAAAGGGCTCGGCAGCGTGGCAGAGCGTAATTTCAGGCCTCATGTCAACTGTGCCAGAATGACGCATGACAATAAATATCTTCTGGTAGCGGATCAGGGGATGGATCATGTCAATGTATACCGCCTTGACCATGAGAGAGGGACGCTGAATCTTGCGGATGTGCTGCGTGGTGACATCGAGTCTGCGCCGAGACATATCAAGATATCCAAAAACGGCAGGTTTATCTATATTGTACATGAACTGGCATGTAACATCACGGTGTATACCTACAACGAAAGAAATAATAATCCTTATTTTGAAAGGATACAGACGATTGTGACGACGGAATCTGATGAAAGAGATTACGGGTGCTCGGCGAGTGCGCTGACCTTTTCCGAGGATTACAATTATCTGCTGGCATCAACGGCAGGGGAGAATTCAGTCGCTATTTTTAAAGTGAATCAGGAAAGCGGTATGCTTGAGAAGCTTTTCTGTCTGCCGATAAGCGGTGAATATCCGAAGGATGCAGCAATTTTTCCCGATAACCGCCATTTGGTATCCTTAAACCATGCTTCTGATACCATGACTTTCTTTAAGGTAGATATGGAAAAGGGGCTTATGATGATGTCGGCAAAAGAAATTCCTGTAGACAGACCAAATTGTATAACATTTTATAAAATAGAAGGATAAAAAGGTTAAGGGATTTATTTCCTGTGCCGATATAATTAACGAAGTAATATAAAAAGAGGCAAACGGATTTGCAAAACAAAAGTCAAGGAGGGTAAAGAAATGAGTGTTAGTGCAGTAAATTCAAGTACTGCCGTGCAGACCTACAGCAACGATTATGCGGTGTCCAGAGCGGCAGAAAAGACGGAATCCGGCAAGACAGAAGCCGGCGCCGTTTATGAATCTTCCCAAGGCGAAGAGAAGAAAGCTACTTATTCTGTAAACAAGATGAGTAAAGAGGAAAGAAGCGCATTGGTGTCTAAGCTGCAGGCAGATGCAGAGAGCAGACAGAGCCAGCTTGTATCCATGGTACAGAAGATGATGTCCCAGCAGACCAATGCATACGGCCAGGCTAATGATATCTGGAAGTTTTTGGCAAGCGGTAAGGCAAAGGTAGACCCTGCAACCAGAGCGCAGGCACAGGCAGATATTGCAGAGGACGGCTATTATGGCGTAAAACAGACTGCTTCCCGTCTTTTTGATTTCGCAAGCGCACTTGCAGGCGATGATGTGAATAAGATGAAAGAGATGCAGGCTGCAATTGAAAAGGGCTTCAAAAAAGCTGAGAATACTTGGGGCGGCAAGCTGCCCGGCATTTCTTACGACACCATGGATGCCGTAAACAAAATGTTTGACGACTATTACGCTTCAAAGTAAACCAAAGTATAAAGATTTCCTTTAAAAGACAATTTATTATGTGGAAGAAAAACCATCAGACTTTAAGTTTGGTGGTTTTTTTTGTGCATAACAGAACAGCTTTGGTACATGCTATATATAATTGAGAGCGCAAAATGAATTTTTTTGTATGTACAAAAGCACTGTGTGTATAGTTACAAATAATCGGAAGGAAATAGCAAAATAGACAAAAAATAAAGTCTAATTTTTAATAATATGTACAAAATTATAAAATCTTATTGACTTATAGGAGAAATATGGTTATATTTATTTTATAAAGTAAAGTTACAAAATAAGAAAAGAAAAGTTACATTATAAGGCTGCTCTTGGACGGAGAATAGAGCAGAAAACAGGAAAGGATGGGTA
>CAMWUP010000091.1 GCA_947177465.1 uncultured Lachnospiraceae bacterium | reverse complement strand
CTCTAAAAGCCGTGTAGAAATATAAGTCTGAAGCTTTTTAAAATAATTTTCATGATACGGAGTGGAAACCTCGCCTACCAGAGTCAGATGAAGCGGATACGCAGGCAGAAGCTCATTTAAAATCTGCAGCAGCATTAAGTGATTTTTGCGTTCTTCAAATTTTCCGACACACAATAGATGAATTTGTCCATTCAAAAAATAGTTTTTATGTTCAGGCGCCTGAGAGGGAGTGATGACAAAAGGAATATACATTGCATTTTTATCCAGATAACCTGTTGCCGGATTGCCAAATACCGGAGTCATGCGGATGGAAGGTGTCAATGCTTTGACAACTCTGTGTGCAAAATCATTGCGTGGCGGTTCATTGTCCCAGAGCGGCGTCTGGTTATATAAAATACAGTTTATTTTCAGAATTCGGCAAATGAAGTAAGTAAATATGGAATACATGGAGCGTTCCCTGAGAACAACGAGGTCAGGTTTCTGCTTCTTTAAATATCTGTATAATCTGCCCATGGGGGGAAAGCCGCACTTATCCTTGAAAGCTTCCGGATAAGCCAGATTCTTCCTGCTTTTTTGGTGAAAAAAAGAATGGACAAAGAGAATGAGCCTGAACAGACCGGAATAGCCAAGCACATAGGGGGTACAATATTGATGGTTTTCTGTCCTGCCTTTGTATTGGCAGATAAAAACAGCCTGATGCCCGTGCTCCAGCCAGCCTTTTACAATGGGAACCTGATTTGTGTGGAACATGGGTGCAACGTATACAATCTTCATATAACAGCCTCGTTTTCAATAATATGTTCATTATAGTATCAGAGGAAAATGAAGTCAACAAAAACCCTGAAAGCCGCAGTCTGTATCGCTGGGAGGAACCTAAAAGATTTGACTATTACGGGGTTTTGGGTTAATATAAAGAAGAATGTGGAAATAGTAAATAAAGAGGAAAAATATATGTTGTTTAATTCCTTGCAATATGCGTTTTTTCTGCCGATTGTATTTGCACTGTACTGGGTGGTGCCTCACAAGAGGCGGTGGTTTGTGATTTTGCTTTCCAGTTATTATTTTTATATGAGTTGGAATGCAAAGTATTTGCTGCTTATTATGTTTATTACGGGTATATCCTATGCCGGCGCCATTTTGGTGGAGCGGGAAAAGAAGATAGCAAAAAAGAAGTTCTGGGTGGGTGGAGTGATTGTTATAAGCCTCGCCCTTCTCTTTGTGTTTAAATATTTTAATTTTGTCAGCGGGCTGATTGTGACACTGCTTCATATGGCATCCATTCCGGCTTCGGAAATTGTGCTTTCCCTACTGCTTCCGGTGGGGATTTCCTTTTACACCTTTCAGGCAATTGGCTATACGATAGATGTATACCGAGGGGAGATTCCGGCTGAACGTCACCTTGGAAAGTATGCCGCGTTTGTCTCTTTTTTTCCGCAGCTTGTGGCAGGCCCGATTGAGAGAACCAGCAACCTGCTTCCACAGCTAAAGGAGGAGCGTTTTTTTGATTATGGACAAGCCACGTATGGGTTGAAACTGATGGCGTGGGGATACTTTAAAAAGATTGTGATAGCAGATACACTGGCAGCTTATGTGGACAAAATATACGGGGACATGCACTTCTTCTCCGGTTTTGCGAGACTGGCGGTGATTTTTTTCTTTTCCATCCAGATTTACTGTGATTTTTCGGGATATTCTGATATTGCCAGAGGGACGGCAAAGCTCTTTGGTGTGGAACTGATGGAAAACTTTAAAAGTCCTTATTTTTCCACGTCAGTACGTGAGTTCTGGCGAAGATGGCATATCTCGCTCTCTACATGGTTTCGGGATTATGTATATATTCCGCTGGGGGGAAATCGGGTGAGCCGCCTGCGCAATGCGGTAAATATCATGATTACGTTTCTGCTAAGCGGTTTATGGCATGGCGCTTCCCTCACTTTTGTGGCATGGGGAGGTCTGCATGGAGGCATGCAGGTGCTTGAAAAACAGGTAGATGCCCGCAAAAAAGAGAAGAAGCATAAAATTCCTTATGCTGTCAGGGTTATAATTAATTTTATTATTGTTTCCGCACTGTGGGTTTTCTTTCGCGCACAGAGGTTTAAGGATGCTGCTTATATGCTGGTATACTGGTATCAGGGGTTGAACAATCCGGTCAGATGGGTTGTAGGTGGCTTTGGAAATCTGGGAATTGGCGCAATGACGGCAGTTAAACTGCTGCTAATGATTCTACTGCTTGCGGTATTTGATTATATCTCGCTGAAAAAAGATGTAATTGCCTGTATTGGCAAATGGAAGCTTCCATGCAGGTGGGCGGTCTACATTGGTTTGATTGTGTTGATTTTCCTATGGGCGCCTGCTGAAAGCGCAGAATTTATCTATTTTGATTTTTAGGAGCTGTGATGAAAAAATTTTTGTTCAAGGCAGCTTCTCAACCAGTATTTTACGAGCTTGAGTGAGGAAAGCAACTGTATGGAGTGGTTCGGAGAAGAAAAACAGGAAATAGCAGAAACAGAAGATGTTCTGTGGGAGATGTGAGTGCAACAGAGATGATTGAACTTGGGGCGCAAAGGGCAGAGTTATTTATGGCAATGCTTATGGTTTTATAATGGACAGAAGTAGAGGTTGAGACGTGTCATTTAGGAGAAATCAGTGAAAAGATTTTTATTAAAAGTGGTAATACTGGGTGCGATTTCATTTGCGCTTTTGCTGGCAGTAAATGCAGCTTATGTAAATACGGAGTATTATAAGAATTTGAACAGTATGCGAAAGTTTTCGGAAGTACCGGAACATATTGATGTTGTGAATTTCGGTGCTTCCCATAGTGCCTGTGCCTTTGACTGGAGAGGGTATGAGCAGTTTGACGGGGTCAATATGGCGCTTGGTTCACAGACTATCGTATATGATGAGGCGTTTTTTAATTATTATTTCAGCCATCTGGATGAAAACAGTACGGTAATACTGGAAGTTATGTTTAAGTCGTTGTACGAAAAGGAGTTGGAAGCACCGCCTTATACAACGGAAATCACGAGATATTATCAAGTTTTGAAAAAGGACTATATCAGACATTGGAATTTTGTCGATGCAGTTAAATACCAGTATTTTCCGGTTTTGGGAAATCGGCAGAATGCAGTGGAAAATATTGTTTCTGAATGGTTGGGAATGTATGATAAAGAATCGGAAGTGGAAATGGAACTTACAGGGGAGCCGACGCAGGTTTTGACGGGCTGGAGCGAGGAGGAAATGTATGAAGAGGGAAAACAGCGTGCCGAACGCTTTATGAATGCAAGTGGAAGTCAGGAGCATGGGGAAGAATACGAGGCGCTTATTCGTATGATAGAAAAATGCAAGGAAAATAATATACAGGTGATTTTGGTGACGGTGCCTACGCTTCCTTGCTTTTACACAAGCTTTGACGATGCGTTTATGGAGAAATTTTATGCTGACATGGAAGAAATCTGTGATAAATATGAAGTGCTTTACCTTGACTATACAGGTGATGAAAGATTTTTGACAGATTATCGCTGGTATAATGACACGGATCATATGAGCCTGTCAGGAAGAAGATTTTTTACACAGGAGTTTTTGAAGGATAATCAGAATATTTTGAGGTTTTACTAACTTATGAAGATAATCATGGTAACGGCTGGAATGTCCGGCGGAGGCACGGAGCGGGTTATTGCTGTGCTGGCAAATTATATGGTAGGGAAATCCCATGAGGTAAAAATTGTGATGACCTCTCGCAACGAGGTGGCATATGAGCTGCACAGCAGCGTACAAGTGCTCTCCATTGGCGGCAGCACGGGTGGCAGCCTGTCAAAACGGTTGAAGCGTATCTGCGACTTGCGGAGGCTTTTTAAAGAGGATAAAGAGCAGATTATTGTTTCGTTTGGGACGGAAACAAATTTCTTTTCTCTTTTGGCTGGTGTGGGGCTGAAAAACAGAGTGCTTGTCTCGGAGAGAAACGACCCTAACCAGTGCACGTATCCGGTTTTGCGGAATATGATTTACCGTATGGCGGACAGCCTGATATTCCAGACGGAGGATGCAAGATGCTGTTTCCCGAAAGGGATTGCAAAGAAGGGGACCGTTATTCCCAATCCGCTTTCAGGGGAAATAAAGAAGCCGTCTCATGGTGTGCGCAACAGGGAGATTGTGACGGCAGGCAGGCTGGAGCCGCAGAAAAACCACAAACTTCTGATAGAAGCGTTCAGGGGATTTTCGGAACAGTTTCCGGATTACAGACTGGTGATATATGGAAAGGGATATTTGGAGGAGGAGCTAAAAGCATTTGCAGGAGAACTTCATCTGGAAGAAAAGGTGATATTTGCAGGATTTAGCAGTCATATACAGGAAAAGCTTCACAGCGCTTCCATGTTTGTGCTTTCTTCGGATTACGAAGGTGTGTCCAACTCACTGATGGAAGCGATGGCATTGGGGCTTCCTGTGATATCGACAGATTGTCCGATAGGTGGCTCCGCTATGCTGATAAAAAATAGAGAGAATGGTCTGCTTGTGCCGGTAGGAAGTGCCGCGGCACTTACAGAAGCCATGAAGTATATGGCGGAGGATTCGGAAAGAGCAGAAGAAATGGGCAGGAGAGCCGAATATGTGCGCGAAGAATATTCGGCGGAGAAGATATGCCAAAAGTGGGTTCGCGCGATTGCGGAAGGTTATTTACATGGTTGATTTAAGCATTATTGTACCGGTCTATAATGGAGAGAGATATTTAAAACAGCTTTTGGACAGCATACATGCCATTACTATTGTTTCCATGGAGGTATTGTTCATTGACGACGGCTCAGCGGATAACAGTGGTGAGATCATAAAAGCCTATATGGAAAAAGACAGGCGTTTTTCCTATTGCAAAAAGGAGAACGGGGGGATTGTAAGTGCAAGAAATTATGGTCTTCAAAGGGCAACGGGAGAATTTCTTTTTTTTGCAGATCAAGACGATATTCTGGAAGCAGCCGTGTTGGAAAGAGCTGTCGAAAGGCTGAAGAAAGAAAAAGCAGATATGCTATTGTTCTCCACGGAATATGTAAATGACGCCGGAAATAGGAGTGCGTGCGATACCGTTTCTGAGGAAGGTGTTTACACGGAGAAGGAAATCGGAGATCTTTTTATCCGCAAACTGGTAACGCGCTATGCGAAGAGGGAAGTAGTCACATATATTGGACATATCTGGGCAGCGGTCATCAGCAGAAAGCTTGTCGCAAAACATGCCATATGCTTTAAGCGGTTTATATCAATCGAGGACGATTTGCTTTTTGTGCTGGATTCAATTGACCATGCAAAACGATTGATAACCATGTGTGATACGGGATATTATTGGAGGAAGAATCCGGATTCCCGTACAAGAAAAATGCGTTATATAGAGGATTTTGCCGAAAAAAAACGCAGGTATTATGGGTACCGGACAGAAATATTAAAACGGCACGGAATTTGCAATGATGAGGAGCTTGAAAAATATTACACAGGCATCCGGCAGGAATTCATATTGGATATGTTGGACAATGAGGGACTGCGTAGTGTTTGGAAGGCATATCCTGCATTAAAAAAATATGTAAAGAACAGTGAGATAAGAGAAGCGCTTTTAAAGCCGCCATGCTGTCCTTTGGCAGGACGCTACCGTATGGAGAAGCATTTGCTTTCAAAAGGCAGAGTATTTTTGGTGCTTGTATATAAGAAGGGAAAATACGGGAAAGCGATGTTTGCAAACCGGATGCGCAGATGTATATATCATAATATTGACAGATGAGCATAAAAGGGACTACGGAGGCACTTTTGATATTGGTGGAGGAAATATGAAGTTTTTGGACAAGTTTTTGCTGCGTGATTTGTTAAAATCGTTTAGAACATGTGAAATAGGTTTTGTATTAGATGATATTCAAAGCTATAATAAGGCTTTGGCGAGTGTACGCATGCGGTGCTATGATATGATTTTGGCGTTGGAACAAGAAGAAATACATGTTGAATTATATAAGCCGTTAAAAAAATACAAAGTAGTCATCTTTACAAAGACAAAATCTGACAGAGCGGTTATACTCGCCAAGAAGCTGAAAGAGCAGGGAACTATTGTGATTGCCGATATGTTTTGTGAGAATTTGTCCTGTGGAAGCAAGGAAAGCATCAATATACTGCAACTGTTAAAGTATGCAGATTATGTGATAACTTTTTCTAAACAGCAGATGAAACAATTTTCAGAACACCATTCCCATGTGGGTATTATTGAGGAGGGTGTGAACGATGCCTTTTTTAAAGTTAAGAAAAAGCATGAGGATAAAGATAAATTAGTATTGCTGTATTGTGGATATTCACGCAATGCGAAGGATACGCTGGTAATTAAAGATGTAATGAAAGAATTACTGTCCAAATATTCTTTGGAAATTTTATATATTTGCGAAAAAGACCCTGAACTTAAAGAATTTCCATACTGCTATAAAAAATATAATCAAAACAAGATCCCGCAAATGCTGTTGGAAGGCGATATTATGATTGCACCAAGACCTATGAAGGGGATTGAAGGATTACAGCACACGCTGTCAAAGGTGGCGCACCCGATGGCAGTTGGACTGCCGGTAGTTGCAAATCCAGTTCCGTCCTATGTGAATACGCCAGTAATACTCTGTACAAATGATGAGGAATGGATGTCATCATTGTGCAAATTGATACAGAATAAGGAAGAAAGGGAAAAAATAGGAGATATTTCAAGGAAATACGTAAAAGACAATTATTCGCAAAAAAGAATTTGCCAACAATATATCGAGCTTATTCAAGGACTGATGCGGGGCTGAGGGTGCCGCAATTCAAGAAATATGATATTATATGGCATGTTACCCTTATGAAGGAGAAAAAGAAATGTCGGTGCTGTTTTTGGTTTATGATAGGAATTACGCCTGTTTTCCGGCTATTGATAAAAACATCATTGCAGTGGAAAATATGTGGAAACAGAGAAAATATCAATATTGTTTTTGGATAAAGCTGTTAAGAAAATTAAGAATTCCAGTTGGAATCTGGGGGAAAAGATTTTTGGGTTCATGGGTAAGCAGGATAAAGGAGTATCAGCAAGTCATTATATTTGATGCCGTATATGAACCAATGATTGGAAGATGGTTAAAGAGCAAAAAAGTAGAAGGCTATATTTATATGTGGGACGGGAAGAACAGACAACGCCTGTCAGGTGAACAGTTACTTCCGGTGCTGTCCTTTAATCCGCAGGATGAACGGAATGGGATGATTTTCCAACATTCCTTTTTTTGTAAAGAGATACTGCGTGATATTGAACAGAGTGAGAAATATGACATTTATTATTGTGGCAGAGTGAAAAGGCGTACAGATATGATTCTGAAGTACTGTACGTTTTTTATAAAACAAGGCTTTTCGACGTGTTTTCATATTGTGTCAGGAAGATATGAAGAGAGAGAGGGTGGAATTGTTTTATTCGAGAAAGAACTGAGCTATCATGAAAATCTGGTTTTTGCAGGGCAGAGCAAAGCAATCTTGAATATTGTAGATGAGGAAGAGTTCGGCACGATAACTCTACGTTGTCTGGAAGCGCTGTATATGGGGAAAAAGCTGATTACAAACGATATAAAAATCAAAAATACAGACTTGTATAATAAAAACATTATTTTTATCCTGCAAGGTGAGGTTTGTGAAGAAGTGCAGGGGAAGGAATTAAGAG
>CAMWUP010000090.1 GCA_947177465.1 uncultured Lachnospiraceae bacterium | reverse complement strand
AATAAAATATTATGCTTTTTTGCAGTCTGCACCAGCAGAATTCAACTGCTGATGAAACTGTATCGGCTTTGCTCTCTCGAGTAGGAATGGACGATAAGGCTAACGAAAACATTGAAAATTTATCAGGCGGGCAGAAACAGCGTACTGCGATTGCACGGGCGCTTGCGGAAAATCCCAGCATAATTTTAGCCGATGAGCCAACCGGCGCTCTCGACCGTAAAAACTCCAATGAGATTATGACGCTACTGAAAGAAACAGCGCAGAGCAGACTTGTCATTGTCATCACCCACGATCCGAAAATCTGTGATTTTGCCGATGAAGTAATCCATATTAAGGAACACAAAATTGTAACTGAACGGCAGGGGAACTACGAAACTGAAAATGCAGAGCTTTCCCCAAAGTCCTCTATTAAACCGTCTCCGTTAAAATTGGGGATAAAAAATTTTCGGATTCATTTAAAACGGTATATGGCGGTGGCGCTGGCTGTTTCTGTTGGCGTGCTTGCTTTTCTGCTTTCCCTTTCTTATGGAAATATTATGGCGAAAAACATTGACGATTTTCAAGAGAAAAACACAGCGTTTGGAAATGGATATATCAAAACGGAAAAGGAAATGCCTGAATTGTTTTCCCGACTGTCAGATGATGAACGGATTGAAAATGTGTATTATCAATATGTAATTCAAAACATTTCGCTTTCTGTGGACGGAAATACCGAGAATATGACTGAAAAATATCCTATGCCAAAGGCGACGGAAAAAATGTCCTACGGCGTTATGCCGAGATTCGGACAAAACGAAATCGCTTTAAGTCCGAGCCTTGCCAAAAAATTCGACAGTCAAATCAACAATCTAATCGGAAAGGATTTGATTTTTACTTATGGGCAGAAAGAATATCGCCTAACAATCAGCGGCATTTTCAATGCAGGATATGATGACTTCTTCGTAAGCGCCAACATTGAACAAGCTCTTTACGAAAAAGCCTCTAAAACAACACCCTATGCGCTGAGTTATGATGTTAAGGCGTTTGAGGATGTTGTACCTGTTACGCAGTTGGTAAAAGAGCAGGGTGTGCAGCCTCAAACCGCCGCAAACGAAGTGGAAGCAATGCAAAACACTTTTCACAACATACAAAATATGTTTTTGATTGTTTCGGTTTTGGTACTTGTTATCGCTGTGTTTATCAGCACCGTACTGCTTGTGAAAATGCAGAATACCCGCTATCACGAATTGGGTCTATTGTCTGCACTTGGGTTTCATAAAAGCACAATTCGTAATATGATAGTTTCTGAAAATCTGTTGCTGTCCGGTTTGGCGATTCTATGTAATACTGTATTGGTTGGGTTTGCTATGATAATAAGCAGTCTGCTGGGTTTTGCGTTTGCAATCGGCATATTGGAATTGATCCTTTCTATGTTCGGAACAGGAATGATTGTTGTGATAATCAGTATGCTGGCTGTTTTAAAACCGCTTAATACCGAACCGGCAGAGGCACTTAGAAAGTAAAGGAATATAAAAATATGGAACAGATATTTTATAGAAATTTGAAAAAGCAGGATTACAATGAAGTTGCTGATTTATTAAGCCACGCTTTCGGACTGCATTGTTATGTTTCAGATAAACAGCTATTGCAGATATTTAAAAGGCAGTATCTTTACAGCTGTTTATCTGAGGCGACCTTTTCCCGTGTGGCTGAACAAAACGGAAAAGTGGTCGGTGTCATTATGGGGAACGCAAAGTCAGACTACCGTATATTTCCTCATACCGGGTTTGCACTCAAATTTCTATTGTATAGTTTCAAAATGAAAATATACGGCAGGAAAATCAGCGACAGTATCAGCGGTTATCACGAACTGCATCGAATCTACCGCAAATTTTCTCAAAGGCATAAAGGAGAATTTGACGGAGTGCTCACTTTGTTTGCCGTTAATTCCGAGTGCAGAGGAAAAGGTATCGGAAAAAAGTTATTATCTGACGTGGAAGCCTATTGGAAAGAACATCAAACGAAATCCATTTATCTTTATACCGACACAACCTGCAACTACGGTTTTTATGAACATCAGGGCTTTGTACGTTTGGAAGAGGAAACCTTTGCGCTTAAAAGCGACGGAAACCCTTTTGGAATGGGTGTGTTTCTTTATGGATATGCAATCAATCAAAATAATAATGCAGGTGAGCAGTATGTGTGAAACAGAATGGCTGCTCTGCCCTGTATGCGGCAGAAAGACGCACAACAAAATCAGGGAAGATACGGAGTTGAAAAACTTTCCCTTCTAATGCCCGAAATGCAAGCAGGAAACGGTTGTAAATGTAAAACAACTTGTTATTTCGGTCTGTAAAATAAGGCAAGTCAATATCCAAATGACATCATAACTTAATATTATTTCCGCTTTCCCAAAATTCATACAAACCCTCGCATAAAACGAAATATTGATTTCTTCGTTACATTTACGTATAATAATATTAGTAAACTTGTAAAAATCTGCCACAACAAGGAGACGCTATGCGACATTTGATAAAAATAAGCCGTATTACGCTACTATCACTAACTGTGTTTTTTCTTATGAATACAGTATGCGAGGCGGCGCCTTCAGACTCAAGTGTAATGGGACAGGAAGGGAGAGATTATTCTTCTGTTCTGTACAACAACAATAACGGATTGCCGACGTCGGAGGCAAATGCCATCGTACAGTCACAGGACGGCTTTATCTGGGTCGGGAGTTACAGCGGGCTGATACGTTATGATGGAAATGATTTTTACCGCTTTGATTCTTCTACGGGGATTGCAAGTGTGGTGAGTCTGTATGTGGATTCTCAGGACAGGCTGTGGATAGGAACAAATGACAGCGGTATTGTGCTGCATGACGAGGGTGAATTCAGCTTTTGGGGGAGAAGCGAAGGGCTCCCCTCTTTGTCGGTCAGGTCCATTGCTGAGGACGAAGAGGGCAATATTATCTTTGCAACGACGCAGGGGATAGTCTGCATCGACACGCTGGGCGGACTGCATGTGATAGATGATGCCCGAATCAATACGGAATATATCTGCGAGATAAGGCGGGCAGATGATGGTACGGTTTATGGCTGTACCTTGAGCGGTGATTTTTTTTATCTGGACGGACTTGCGGTTGCCGCGTTTTACAGCGGACAGGAGCTTGGGATAGGCGTGATATCCTGTATCTGTCCGGCGCCGGACGAGGCGGGCTTTGTTTATTTAGGGACGGAGGAATCCACGGTAATATATGGCAATATGCGGGATGGAATGAAAAATTATCAGACGCTTTTCGTGTCACCACAGGTCAATATCAACGCGATTTATCCTGAGTCGCCGGAAAGACTGTGGATTTGTGCGGATAACGGAATCGGCTATTTTGATGAAAACGGCTATTATAGTATACTTCAGGACGTGCCGATGGATAATTCCGTGGATGAGATGATGGTGGATTACGAGGGGAACCGTTGGTTTGTATCTTCAAGGCAGGGTGTCATGAAGCTGGTGAGCAACCGTTTTATGGATATCAGCAGAATTGCGGGTTTAAAGAACGAGGTGGTAAATTCTACCTATATCTATCAAGGAGATTTGTATATCGGAACGGATTCCGGTTTGCGTCTTCTGGACGCAAATTATTGTCGGAAAGAAAATGCAGTGACAGAGTTGCTGGAGGGAATCCGGATTCGCTGTATCAAAGAGGATTCTGCTGGTAATCTGTGGCTGTGCAGCTACAGTGAGCTGGGACTGGTTTGCTATCATAGAGACGACACCTATGAGATTTATAACAAAGAATCCGGTCTGAAGTCAGACAGGATTCGTACAATAACCGAGCTGTCGGACGGCACGATTGCGGTGGCAACCAATGGTGGGGTAAATCTGATAAAAGACGGAAAGGTGACTGATACTTATGATGAAGCGGATGGTATCAGCAACACAGAAATTCTGACGATTTGTGAAGACGATGACGGCAGACTATATTTAGGCAGCGACGGCAACGGCATCTATGTGGTGGATGGAGAAGCGGTCTATAATCTGGGCATGGAGGACGGACTGAAGTCGGAAATCATTCTGCGGATGAAAAAAGATCCTGAGCGTTCCTTGTACTGGATTATTACCAGTAATTCCATATCCTATATGAAGGACGGAAAGATTTATACGCTGTCTCATTTTCCATACTCCAATAATTTTGATTTATATTTTGACGATGACGGCGGCATCTGGATTTTGAGCAGCAGCGGCATTTATGTGGTAAGCGGTGAACAAATGCTGCAGGACGAGGAACTGGAATATCTCTTTTATGATATGAGCTGCGGGCTGCCCTGTGTGGCAACTGCTAACTCGTGGAGTTATTTGTCGGAGGAAGGAGATTTATACATTTCGGGTTCGCGCGGCGTGAGCTGCATCAATATCTATGAGAAGCAGACTGGAGAAGAGGCGATAAAGCTGTCCTTACCCTTTGTAGAGGCGGACGGGCAGATGATTGCGCTGCGGGATGGGGAAATTGTGCAGATTCCTTCTGATTGCAGGCGTCTTACAATACATGCGTATGCGCTCACATACTCGCTTCAAAATCCAAGATTGAGCTACTATCTTGAGGGCTTTGACAAAGAGGCGGTATCCGTGTCCGGACGGGAGATGCAGCCGGTCAGCTACACCAACCTAAGCGGTGGAAAATACATATTTCATTTTTCGGTTATAGACACCATGACGGGCATGGAGGTCAACACTATTTCTGTGACGTTAGTGAAGGAAAAGAGGCTATACGAAAGGCGCTTGTTCTGGGTACTGCTTTTTATGTCGCTCATAATTCTGGTCGCTGCATTTGCGGTTGTATACACCCGTCATAAAACAGGGAAGCTGATAGTGAAGCAGAAGGAAAATAAAATTTTCAAAGACCAGATGATTCAGGCGTTTGCAACTTGTATTGATTTAAAGGATAAATATACCAAAGGACATTCCTTCCGTGTGGCAAAGTATGCGGCAAAGCTTGCAGAAAAGATGGGTTATGACAGAGATAAGGTGGCAGAGATTTATGACATTGCCCTGCTGCATGATATCGGAAAAATCACGATTCCGGATGATATTTTAAACAAGCCGCAGGAGCTGACTGATGAAGAGTATGCGATTATGAAGCAGCATGCGAAAAACGGTTATGATATTTTAAAAAAGATTGAAATTTCGCCGGAGCTTTCGCTGGGAGCCGGTTATCATCATGAGCGGATAGACGGACATGGATACCCGTTTGGAAAAAAGGGAGAGGAGATTCCGAAAATTGCACAGATTATTGCGGTGGCGGATACCTTTGATACCATGAATTCCACCAGACCTTACCGCAAAAGACTAAAGAGGGAGGATATTCTGGCAGAGCTTAGAAGAATCGCGGGAACGCAGCTCAATGAGGAAATTGTGCAGCTTATGATTGCTATGATTGAGGACGGCGAGCTGGCAGAAGCATTGAGATAATAGAAGTATATACAGCAATTGCATCATGATAAACGAAGGGCACAGCAGAGATAAATGCTGTGCCCTGTCTGCTTAGGGTATTATTTTCCGAATAGTGTGCCGAGGATATTGCGCCCTAAGGAAGCACCCAGATTGCCGCCCAGCTTTTTGCCGAATTTGCCGCCGATGGAGGAACCTACGGAATTTCCGATTTCCCGTCCGATGGTGCCTGCTGCGCTGCTTGCAACGCTTTTGGCGGCAGATTTAATCTGTTTGTTCTTGGCTGCTTCTTTTTTTTGCGCCTCTTTTTGGGCGGCTGCTTCTTCTCTTAAGCGCTGCTTTTCAGCGGCAGCCGCTTCCTTTGCTGCCTGCGCGTTTTCCGCATCGGCAAGGAACTTCCGCTGTAAAAATTCATAGGCGGAATCACGGTCTTCTGTTTGGGAATAGCGGACATATAAGAGATGGTTCTGTACCAGTCTTTCTCTTTCGGCATCGTCCAAAGTACGCATCAGACTTTGTGGGGGAAGGATAGTGCAGCGCTCTACCATGGTAGGAACGCCGCTTTCGTCCAAAACAGACACCAAAGCTTCTCCAATGCCGAGCTGCAGCAGGGTTTCGTAGGTATTGAATGCAGGGTTTTCACGGAAGGACTGTGCACATGCTTTTGCTGCTTTCTGTTCAGTCGGTGTGTAAGCGTGAAGGGCGTGCTGGATTTTATTGCCGAGCTGACTCAATACGCCGTTCGGTATGTCTTTCGGATTCTGCGTGATGAAATAAATACCCACGCCCTTGGAGCGGATAAGCTTCACAACCTGTTCTACTTTTCCCAAAAGCTCCTTGGAAGCGTTGTCAAATAAAAGGTGCGCTTCATCAAAAAAGAACACCATTTTCGGTTTTTCCAAATCGCCTGCTTCGGGCAGGACTTCAAACAGCTCGGACATCAGCCAGAGCATAAAGGTAGAGTACATAGCCGGATTGTTTATCAGCCTTTGGCAGTCCAGTATCTGAATGGTGCCGCGTCCGTTTGTATCCGTACAGAACCAGTCGCCGATATTGAGCGCCGGCTCCCCGAAAAACATTTCGCCGCCTTCACTTTCCAACGAAGTCAGCGCTCTGGTGATGGCGCCGAGGCTGGCGGTGGAGATATTGCCGTAACGCAGGGTATATTCTTTTGCGTTTTCCCCTACATACTGTAACATGGAGCGCAAATCCTTAGTATCGATTAACAGAAGCTCTTCGTCGTCGGCAATCTTGAAAACAATAGAGAGAATGGCTGACTGTGTATTGTTCAGTCCCATGATTTTTGCGAGAAGCAGAGGTCCCATTTCGGAGATGGTGGTTCTCAAAGGAAGCCCCTTTTCGCCGTAGATATCCCAAAAGGCAGTCGGGCAGCCGCGGAAGCAGAAGCCCTCTTCCATCAACCCCAGCGCGTCAATGCGCTGTGCAATGCTCTCATTTTCTACACCGTCTTTACAGATGCCGGACAAATCACCTTTTACATCGGCCATAAATACGGGTACGCCGCAGTTGCTGAAGGATTCTGCCAATACCTTCAGAGAGACAGTTTTTCCGGTTCCGGTGGCTCCGGCTATCATACCGTGGCGGTTTGCCATTTTGGGGTAAATGTATACTTTTTTGCTGCCTGTACTTCCAATCCAGATTTTGTTGTCCTGATACATAGCGTCCTCTCATTCTGCCGTCGAGCGGCCTATTTTTAACAAGTATTTATCTGTATTGTATAATGTATGTTCAGAATTTTCAAGGCAATCCGCCATTTCATTTTTCCGATTTCTGCTTTGTTGCTGCGCTTTTAGCGTACAGTCCTGCCAGCAGAAGCAGAGGAAAGACGACTGCCGCCAAAATTCCGATTTTTAAGTTGTCATCAAAGGCGCCGGATATAAAGCCTACAAAGGTAGGGCCGCCCATACAGCCCAAATCACCTGCAAGGGCAAGAAAGGCAAACATTGCGGTGCCGCCGCCGTGTATGCCTGCTGCCGCCATGCTGAAAGCGCCCGGCCACAATATACCTACGGAAAGACCGCATAAGCCGCAGCCTAAAAGACCAAGAACAGGATGCGGCGATAAAGAGATAATCAGGTAGGAGAACAGGCAGAGGCAGCCGCTGAAGCACATGAATTTGTCCAGATTCAGTCTGTCGCCCCATTTACCGTAAATCAGCCGTGAGGTTCCCATCAATATGGCAAAAAGCATAGGCCCTGCCAAATCTCCGGCGGTTTTGCTGATGCCCAGACCTTTTTCCGCAAAGGTGGAAGCCCACTGACTGACTGCCTGCTCACATGCGCCGGCACAC
>CAMWUP010000089.1 GCA_947177465.1 uncultured Lachnospiraceae bacterium | reverse complement strand
CACAAGCACTCTGCCCGCAGTACCGGAGGTTTTTGTCTGTAAAATCTGATTGGAAATTTCTCTGAAATTATACTGTAGGCGCTTCTTTTTTTTCGTACTCGGCTTTGTCACGGAAATTGTGCCTACATGGTTTCCTTTTCCGTCCGTAAGCTTTATCCTCGTCGTATTGGAGTTTCCTATACTCATGCTTCCCATGCCGTTATCCTCCTTGATAAAAGCAATTTAATTGCAAATCTGCCGGCAATTCCATTTGCCGGACGCTTTGATTACTTTATATATCGACAGAACAAGGAAAAAACTTTATCAAAACTACAGTACGTTATCAATCAACTCCTGGTAAAACATTGCGTAATCCGTTCTTTTTTCCTTGATAAACTGAATAGCAGAGGAAGGATGGCTGTTCAGCGTTCCGGTCAGAAGATAAGGGATATCATACCCCCATACCGCGCCCTCGTCCTTCAGCTTCTGCATATGCTTTTCCACAAAGTTCATAATGGCAATCTTATTGTACTTGGGATTGCGCAAAAAGCTCAGCAAAAGCTCCATATAACAGTTGCCTGCACCTCTTCCCATGCCGCTTACCGTTGCGTCCAGATAACTCACTCCTCTGGTGAGCGCTTCGATGGTATTGGCAAAGGCAAGCTGCTGGTTGTTGTGCGCATGTATGCCGACCTTTTTGTTGTACTTTGCCGCAACATTCAGATATTTATCACTGAGACGCTCTACCTGTTCGGGATAGAAAGCACCAAAGCTGTCCACGAGATAAATGGCGTCCACACTGCTCTGTCCCAAAAGCTCCAGACCGCCGTCTAAATCGTCATCGTTTACCTTCGACACCGCCATAATATTCACCGTCGTCTCATAGCCCTTCTTCTTGGCGTCCTCTAACATCTCTATTGCCGCCGGAATGGTATTGATATAGGTAGCCACGCGGATTAAGTCGATGACGCTGTCCTTTTTATTCAAAATATCCTTCTTAAAATCAGTTCTTCCCACATCCGCCATAACAGCAATTTTCATATCTGTCTTGTTATCGCCAACGACGCTGCGGATATCCTGTTCTTTACAGAACTTCCACTTTCCGAAATTAGCAGGATTGAAAATTTCGGCAGATGCCTTATAGCCGAATTCCATATAATCGACGCCTGCCTTTATGTTTGCCAGATATAAATCCTTGACAAACTCATCTGTAAATGCAAAATTATTGACCAGTCCGCCGTCCCGCAAGGTGCAGTCCACGACCTTGATGTCGGGGCGGAAGGACACTAATGAACCCTGTCTGCTGCGACCCATTTTGTCATTCCTCCTGTTTCTTATCGTGCTTTTCTTTTATGCTGTGCCATATGTGTACTGTACTATGACACTTTAAACTGTTAAATTACCATGTAAGAATAATGGATTTTACGGCATTTGTCAAGAGGTACGAGAAATTCTGCCGTATCGTTTTGCCGCAAGTCACACAGACAGCAATAGAACTGGGAATTTGGTAGCAATACTGATTTGATTGTGGTAAGATAACATTGTGGAACAATTGAGCTGATAAGAAACAGATTATCGTAGCAAAATCAGTATTTGCGGAGGTAAATCATATGGCTGTCACAGTAAATATTTATTATCATGGCGTAAATGGAAATGCAAGAAAATTTGCAGAAGAAATGACTGCAGGCGGGGTTGTTGATGCGATTCGTGCAGAAGCCGGAAATCTCAGATATGAATACTTTTTTCCAATGGACGATAAGGAAACCGTACTTTTAATTGATAGCTGGAAAGACCAGCATGCAATCGATGTACATCATGCTTCCCCCATGATGGCAAAGATTACCGAGCTTCGGGAAAAATATGATTTGCACATGCGGGTGGAACGGTATGTGTCTGACGAAACGGGCGTTCCTGAGACAGATAAGGCGTTTATAAAAGAATAAACCTTAAGATTTGACAAAAGCAGCTGCCGCAGTCTCCCACGGCAGCTTTCCTATCTAAGGAAACGCTTGAATCAGCGTTTCCTTAATAATTTTCCGCACTTACTTCAAAATAGCTCTGCGGATGATTACAGGTCGGACATACATCAGGTGCTTTTGTGCCTACCACAATGTGTCCGCAGTTACGGCACTCCCATACCTTTACTTCGCTCTTTTCAAACACCTTTGCCGTCTCTATATTTTTGAGCAGGGCGCGGTATCTCTCCTCATGATGCTTTTCACTCGCGCCAACCAGACGGAATTTTGCAGCAAGCTCCGGAAATCCTTCGCTTTCGGCAGTTTTGGCAAATTCTTCATACATATCCGTCCACTCATGGTTTTCACCCTCTGCTGCTGCCGCCAGATTTTCTGCTGTGCTGCCGATGCCGCTCAATTCCTTGAACCACATTTTTGCATGTTCTTTTTCATTTTCAGCAGTTTTTAAAAACAGAGAGGAAATCTGCTCGTAGCCTTCTTTTTTTGCCACGGAAGCGAAATAGGTATACTTGTTTCTTGCCTGGGATTCCCCCGCAAATGCTGCTTCCAGATTCTTTTCTGTCTGTGTTCCTGTGTACTTGTTCATACTGTATCCTCCTTCATATGTTTATTTGACTCTTTATCCGCGCGCTTCCTGCCATGAATCGTAAATGATAAGCGCCATCACCTGCAGTTCTTCCTCTTCCAGATTCGTCAGGCTGTGTCCTTTGCCGGACGGTGTAAAAAAATGCTCCCCCTCCTTAAGTGTCAGCGTCCGCTCATGATTGTCATCGATGGTTGCAGTCCCTTTGATGACATAGTAATCCTCCCCATCGCCCTGATGCACATGGTAACCAACGGAGCAGCCCTTCTGCAGCGTCACCTTTGCGTACACCCGATTCATGCCGTGCATCTCTCCTGCCTCCAGTATATGGTCAAAATGAACGGTTCCCTGCCCGCCTAAAAATTCCTTTTGGTCTACACTCCGCATAAATCCCCTTCCTTCCGTTACTGACAACAATCTCCTTTAGATTGTTATTTCAAACGAATCTTCTACTTTGTTTTGATTATACAATATTTTAAACAACATTTCCATTACTTTATAATACAACTTTATAATACATCGAAAAGACATTTGAATTTATTTTTCAAAACTGCTATCATAAGTTTTATAGGCGGTACAATATTTTGCCTGCCGCCTGCTTACAGAACAATATAATAATGTAATATGGAGGAGATTGTGATGAAAAAACAAATTTTAGTTTGCTTCTGTACAATTATTTTGATAGCCGCTTGCCTTTCCGGCTGTGGAGACCCGGGAACGCCGCCCGTGCTGACGGTTGATGGAAAGGATATCACTCTCGGCGATTCCACTCCTACGAATCTGCCCGAAGGTTTTGAGTGTACCTTTGCCGGAAATTATCTTCCCATTGGCTCGATGCCCGGCAACAGTTGGATGTCAGACCTTCTGTCCGCCAAAAAAGACAATGAAACCTATGCCTACCTCTATCTCTATAACCCAACAAAGAATGAGGTCACCTACTTACGCGCTACTATTTATAAGATAAGCTTTCGCATGAACTCAGAGGACGCATCTTATTGGGCAGTAAACAATATTCTGGTAAATGGAATCAATTTTTACGGAATGAACATCGATGAAGTAAAAGCTGCCATGCAGGAATATAAAGCACCATCGGAGTCTTCTTACGGTGACCGGACCTCGCTGATTTATGAGGATGGAAACTATTACTATACTATCCGATTCGGCGAAAATGGTCTTGTTGATGAAGTTCAAGTAGAGATGACAATCCCAAAGAATTAATCGCGGCGCAAATCCGGTCTCGCGGGAAACGCTTTAACCAGCGTTTCCCTAAAATTCCGTTACATCTGCTCTACTCATTAATCTCCCCTTCGACCAGATTAGGGGAAGCGCCATCAGCATATCACACAATATAAATCCCATAAGACCTGTTTTTGAGAAAAACAGCAAATGCAGGCCTTTTTTCATATAAACCAATTCGTTTATCAAATATGTAAATAACAGGATTGCCGCGCCTCCCACGATGCAGGCAATGATATTCATGAATAGTATCTCTGCCGCAACCTTTTTTTTCACTTCTTTTCTGCTTCTGCCCAGTGCCCTGTAGATACCAAACTCATAGGTTCTTTTCAGATACTGTCCTGTTATAACGGAATTGATTGTAACCGCCAGCACAATCGCAATCAGGATATCTACGGCATAAAAAAGTGCATAAAACACATAGAACTGCGGCAGCACCACGCTTCTCTCAGATTCTGCTATCTGCACTTTCTTACCTTCTGCAAGTTTTTTTACATAGCTGTACAGCTCTTCTCCTTCCATTACATCACTGTATATATAAAGGCGCCCTAAGCTGTCATTGTCTTCATAAATATAAAAGGTACAAAAGCTTCCGTCATCAATGACTGCGTCCACTGTGAAGGTTCGATTCAAGTTTTCGTCAAAGCTATGGTCAAGCGTATCGCCCAGTTTGATTCCCTTGTCATTTGCAAAATCCTGACTGATAATTATGCTGTTATGCTTACAATTTGAAAAATCCCCTTCAATCCCCAAATGCGCAAACACCTTTTCCATATCACTTGCAGAATTGAATACATATGACCAGCCACCCACTAAAAGACCCAGTACCGTACCATGCTGCATACCGGAAAAACCATAGGCAGTCACGTCAACATATTCTAATTTTTCATCCTCTTCCACCATTTTCCTGAATGCAGCGAAATCCCGATATTCCTCATCCGTACTCTGTATGCCTGCCAACACAAGCTTATCAGAGTACACAAATTCTTTTTCAAAGATATACACAGTAGAATGAATATAATTCCCCGCCAGAAACATAAGCGTGGCGAGAAGCATCATAAAAATGCCGAGAAAGGTCCTGCCTTTGTTCTCTTTCATATAATAAATTGCCGATAATGGATTTGTTTTATTCATCTTTTCCTTCAACCTCAACTGCTTGTCTTTCCGCTTTTGGCTGCACAACATTGCTTAATTTTCCATCCCACATCTCAACCAATATATCCACATCTGACAAGATGGATTTGTCATGTGTGACGACAATAACCAGTCTTTCTTCCGCATATTTTTTGAGTATTCTCATAACATTAAATGCATTTTCATGATCTAAGGATGCCGTTGGTTCATCTGCAAAAATCACCTTCGGATTATTCATCATGGCTCTTGCAATGGCAACCCGCTGACACTGTCCACCCGAAAGCTTTGCCGGACGTTTGCCAAATTCTTTTTCCTTTAACCCCAAGGCTTTCAGATACTCCGCTGCCTTCTCCCTTACATCGCTTTTTTCACCGGCTGCTGCAACCACTACATTATCCATAGCAGTCATATAGGGCACCAGATAATGTTTCTGGAACACAAATCCAAATTCTTTTCTCCTCACATTCTCTCTCTGCTTATTGGAGAATCGGGTAAGCTCCTGCCCATTGTAGACGACGCTTCCCTCTGTAGGGGCTTTCAGTGTAGACATCACATACATAAGCGTGCTCTTACCACTTCCGGAAGGTCCGATAATTCCGACCAGTCCGGTGTCCGGAAGCATCAGGTTGAAATCATCCAAGGCATACATCTTATCATCTGAATCCATATCATATATCATGCTTACATTTTTTATTTCAAACATCTTCCTCTCCTTCCGCCGCACACGCGGCATTCCTATTCTTCCATTTTATCCATTGTCTTGATATGGTTTAGGGTTACTATGATTGGTATTTGCAAAAATCCCACAATTGCAAGAAAAGCTGCAAAAATGCGAAGCAGGTGCTCCGGATAAAAATAGCGGTAGACAAGCCCTAAGCTGTCTAACATAACATGCCCCACAAGAATCATAATCCCAATCGTGACTACTGTCCCCATGATGATGCTGATTCCAAAAACAGCGCCGATTTCTCTCATCATCATTCCATAAATATCTCTTCTGGAAAAGCCTATTGAGGCATAGAGGCAGTATTCATTTACCCTGCTTCTCATAAAGGAAACATATGCCACAAGGATTGAGATTGCCAGAAAAATCATAACTACAACTAAAATTGCAAGAAGCGCTGCATCCACTTGGTTCGTTACCTCTTTCCTGTACATATCTGCCCCATCCACAGCGTCACAAAGCGCATCATACTCTGTCGCTTCAATCCCAATGTCATGTAGTACTTTGGACATATCTGCGTTTTCTTCATCACATAAAATGACCATGTACCATCCGGTATTGGTGTATCCCTGTGGCGTACCCACACAGGTAAGATAATCCGATGCAAGCACTCCTGCCACTTTAAACACCTTTCCATAAGCTGACTCATTGAAATATCCCCCGATTTCCATTTTCTGATTATGGAAAACCTTTTTATCCACAAGAATCTCACCGGGTCCCTCCGGCATTCTGCCTTCAATCAGCTTTGCATCCATATACTCCAAAAAGTCCGGAATCTGATCTGCCTCCAAGAGCGGGAAGTCATATCCGACACCTCCTACTATACCCTGATAATTTGCGGTCAGACACTGTGTATATATGACGTCGCTTATCCCTTCGTGTGCCTTCAGCATATCCATGATGCTGTTTCTTGCCTCTTCAATCTTCTGATTGAGTTCCTCTTCGGATAAACAGGACGTCCTGTCTACTCCCATTGTCTCAATGCTAAGTGCGGCAAATGCGATTTTCTTTGGCTGTTCTAAAAACAGTACCCGAAAGCTCTCCTGTGTTGTAAGAAACAGGAAATGAATCAGATACATCGTCATAAATGTCAACGACAGCGCCACAAGCATAGTCCATACCTGTTTTTTATTGTTTCGCACAAATTTTAATGCGGATAGTTTACTTTTCATGCAGCTCCTCCTGATTTTTATTTATCCATTTTATCCTGCATGGAAAAATAAAAAAAGTGACTGCAGTCATATTTTTATATGACCACAGTCCGAATCAAAATCATTTTTTCAATTCCACAACCAGTTTCACCCTGTCATGAATTCCGGTTTTGTCATAAATATTAGAAATATAGTTTTTAACCGTACCCTCCGATATATATAGCTTGTCCGCAATTTGCTTATTGGTCAGACCGTCTGCCATAAGCGCGCATATCTCATTTTCTCTGCCTGTCAATTCTGCCGCTATATCACAAGTATTGTCCCCCTCGCACCTTGCTATGGCTTCCTTCTTTCTTCCGGAGCTGACTGCCATAAGCTCTGACAAACGTGACATAACCTGCTGGTCTAACACGGTAACGCCACTCAGAATCTGCGTAATGGCACCCAGAATCGCATCCTTTCCGCTATCCTTCAGAAGATATCCATCCGCGCCGCCCGCTATTGCCTCTGTAATATATTTGTCGTCATAAAAAGTCGTAAGCACCAGAATTTTAACATTCATAAACCTCGCCTTCATGACCTTGATAAGCTCTATGCCGCCCATGCCCTTCATATTGAGGTCTACAAGCGCTATATCACAGTCCGCAGCATTTTCCTCCAGTATTTGCAAAGCTCCCTTTCCGTCACCTGCCTTACCGATTATCTCCATGCCGTTCAGTGACAATATAATTTCAAGGCTGTCCAGCAAAAGCTTTTCATCATCCACCAGCAATACTTTATACATTCTGCTTATTCTCCAAATCTGACGGGCAGTTCAACCGTCAATTTAAATCCATTGTTATTTTCCAATTTTGTTTTTCCACCACATTTTTCTGCGTATGCAATCATTTTTTTCAACCCAAAACCGTTTTCGATTCTTTGATTACGATTAAAAGCGCTGAAATCACTATAACCGTAATCCGATACGACAAGCTTTACATGCCCGGAATCCCCCATATGAAAAACCACAAACTCACTAGCATGACCGTTCTATA
>CAMWUP010000088.1 GCA_947177465.1 uncultured Lachnospiraceae bacterium | reverse complement strand
TATTTATAAGGCTTTGCAAAGCAAAAAGTTATTTCTTTTTGAAAAAAAATGTGTTATACTTGTCCTTGCCAAAACAGTCGGCGCCTGCTGGCAGACAGCGGCGTACCGGCAGATTTGATATCACTTTCAGAACAGTATCCGAGCACGACAGCGATACGCAGGAGTTAATATGGGACAGTTTACCATCTACAGGGATGACTATGCAGATACCACCGTCATTCCCAACCGTTTTATTGATGAATATATGAAAGACGCCAACGATGCACAGATTAAAGTCTACCTGTATCTGATACGGGTCATGAGTGCAGGCCTGTCCACCGGCGTGTCCGAAATTGCAGATAAGTTCAATCATACGGAGAAGGACGTTATCCGCGCGCTCAAATACTGGGAAAAAGCAGGACTTCTCTCGCTGGATGAGAGCGGCAAAAATAATATCACCGGCATCCATTTTCTGAACCCGCAGTGCAAAAACGCGGAGAAAGCAGGCGGCGCCGTTGCTGGCTGCGGCGCAGCAGACTCACAGGACGCTCATCCCGCCTTTGTCAAAGCAGAAGCGGCTGTTCCTGTTATCAGTATCAGCACCCGGCAGGCAGAAGCACCTTTTACCAAGCCTGTCTACTCTGCGGACAAGCTTCGCGCCTTCAAAGAGCGCGAGGAGACTGCCCAGCTTCTTTTTGTAGCGGAGTCTTACATCGGTCGTCCTTTAAGCGCCGGAGATATGAAGTCGATCCTTTACTTCTCGGACTGCCTGCATTTTTCCGACGATTTAATCGACTATCTGATTCAGTATTGTGTAGACCGCGGCAAAAAAGATTTCAAATACATTGAAGCTGTGGCGTTAAACTGGGCAAAGTCCGGCATCACCACACCGAAACAGGCTGAAAAATTCGCCTCCAAATATGACAAATCTGTTTACACGATTATGAAAGAGCTTGGAAAAAGCAGTTCTCCCACTGCCAAAGAGCTGGAATATATCAACCGCTGGGTCAAGGAATACGGATTTTCCTCAGAAATTATTTCAGAGGCGTGCGAGCGTACCGTTATGGCGACCGACAGTCATCGGTTTGAATACGCGGAAGGTATTCTGAGCAGCTGGAAAAAGGAAAATGTACACCGCAAATCCGATATACAGCGCATTGACGAGCTCTACCAAAAGCGCAGACAGCAAAAATCTGCTTCCTCCGCGGGCAACCACTTCAATCAGTTTCCCCAAAGGGATTATGACTTTGAGGAGCTTGAAGCCAAGCTGCTCAGCAAGTAAAGGAGAACGCCTTTGACATTGACCAATTCACAATTTGATTCTATACAGAGGGAATATGACGCCGCACAGCTCAAAAACCGGCAGCTTTCAGAAAAACGCAGACAAGAAGTCTTTGCGCGCTGTCCCGCTTATGAGGAAGCCGCCTCAGAGGTTGCTTCCTTATCCGTGCGCTTTGGAAAGCTCATGCTTATGGGGACGGGAGAAGAAGCATCTGCCGAAAGCTACCGTGAAGCGCTTTCGGCGCTTTCCCAAAAAAAGGAACGGCTGCTTTTAGAATCCGGCTTTCCTGCTGACTATCTCGAGCCGCTCTATGACTGCGCCGACTGTCAGGACACAGGCTTCGCCCATGGCAGACGCTGTCACTGCTTTGAGCAGAAAATTATCAATCTTCTGTACTCCCAAAGTAATTTACAGAAACTGATTGCCACTGAAAATTTTTCTTCCCTTTCCTATGACTATTATCAGGGTGAGGATTTGGAAAATTTCAAGAAGGCCGTAGAAACCAGTCTGTCCTTCATCAAGCATTTTTCCAATGGCTGCCAGAACCTTCTTTTTTTCGGAGAGGTCGGCACCGGCAAGTCCTTTTTATCAGGCTGTATTGCCAAAGAAATTTTAGACAGAGGCTTTTCCGTTGTCTATTTCTCTGCTTCCGCTCTGTTTAATCTGCTTTCCAGATACTCTTTTGAAGCCGGAAGCAAAGAAATGCTTTACAAGACCTATGAAGACCTGTACAATTGTGATTTGGTGATTGTGGATGATTTGGGGACAGAGTTGTCAAACAGTTTTACGAACTCCCAGTTTTTTGCTTTTTTAAATGAACGGCAGTTGGCCGGAAAGTCCGTTATCATCTCCACCAATCTCAGTTTGGAAAAGCTGAAAACCCGTTATTCTGAACGTATTTTTTCCAGGCTGACCGGCAATTTTATTTTTCGAAAGCTGTCAGGACCGGATATCCGGACCTGCCGGAATATATAGCTATGATACACGTTACACCTAGTCCGCAGCAGGCCGGTTTGCCCGCTGCCTTTGTGCAAATCAGGAAAGTGAGGATTCTATTTCATGGGAAATCGAGAAGAAAAGCGTAATTTGGAGACCATTCCGGTAGGCAGTCTCGGCATAATTGCTTTGGAGGGCTGCAAGTCTCTTGGCGAAAAAATTGACTGCTACCTTGTAAAATGGCGGACGGAGCGGGAAAGCGAGCACAAGGACAGCCTTGCCTTTTCCGGCTATCAGCGTTCCTCTTACCTTTTAAATGCCAAGGTCCCCCGTTTCGGCTCCGGCGAAGCCAAGGGCGTCATTCTGGAATCCGTGCGCGGCTCCGATTTGTACCTTCTTGTGGACGTTGCCAATTATAGTCTGACTTACTCCCTGTGTGGTCACAAAAACCATATGTCTCCCGACGACCACTATCAGGATTTAAAGCGCATCATTGCCGCCGTGGGAGGAAAGGCGCGCCGCATTACCGTGATTATGCCTTTTCTGTATGAAAGCAGGCAGCATAAACGAACAGCCAGAGAATCTCTCGACTGCGCGCTGGCTCTGCAGGAGCTCGTCAATATGGGCGTTGACAATATCATTACCTTTGACGCCCATGATCCTCGTGTACAGAATGCCATTCCGCTGCACGGCTTTGAAACGGTACAGCCTGCCTATCAGTTTATCAAGGGTCTGCTCCGTCATGTAAAGGATTTACAGATTGATTCCGAGCACATGATGGTTATCAGCCCCGACGAAGGCGGCATGTCCCGCGCCATCTACATTGCCAATGTACTCGGTCTGGATATGGGCATGTTTTATAAGCGCCGTGATTATACCAAAATTGTGGATGGGCGCAATCCCATCGTTGCACATGAATTTCTGGGCAGCAGCGTAGAAGGCAAAGATATGATTATCATCGACGACATGATTTCTTCCGGTGAAAGTGTTTTAGAGGTTGCTTCCGGATTGAAACAGCGCAAAGCAGGCAAGATTTTTGTATTTGCAACCTTTGGGCTCTTTACCAGCGGGCTTGAAAAATTTGACGAAGCATACAAGGATGGTATTATCAACAAAGTGCTGACCACAAATCTGATTTACCAGACGCCCGAGCTCTTAGAGCGTGAATGGTATGTCAACTGTGACATGAGCAAGTATATCGCTTATATCATCGATACGCTGAACCATGATTCCTCTATCAGCGACTTGCTGAACCCCAACGAGAGGATTCAAAGCATTGTAGCACGTTATAAGACGGAGGAGCTTACATAATCAAAAGGGCAGACCGCCTCTCTGTATAAATGCAGGGAGGCGGTTATATATCTCCCCTTTTGGAATTGTGTACCCATGGAAAAAGAGCTTATAAATATACATTGCAAGCAGAAGACACCTGTTTTATAATTAGGTATATAAATCGGAATTTGTGGGGAAGATTGCAGTATGGAAATAATGGTATATGAAATGAAATATTTAAAAGACGGTATCGGGGAAAATAGTATTTCGTGTATTCCTTTTGAGCAAAAGTCCTTTCAACAATACATGAAAATATATAATGCATGCTTTTATGAAATGCGAAAATCACTTGATATTAAGCCATACAATTTTTTGAGTGATTATGAACAAGTCCGTGAAAAAAGTAAAGATATTTTTTTACTTGTAAGCGGGGAAGAAATTATTGGTTCTGTCGCATGTTATGGAAGTGAGATAGACGATTTGATAGTTAATAAGAAATATCAAAATAAAGGATATGGAAAACAGCTTTTATTATGGGGAATGAACCATATTCGCCAAATTAGCAATGGGCCTATTTTGTTACATGTTGCTAAATGGAATGAAAAAGCTTTAAAACTATACGAAAAAGTCGGATTTAATATTACAAATACTGAGAGAGTGCGTTAAATTCCAGTTTATCGGAGAACTGCTTTCCATATTGTTATGAAAGAATCACGAACGAAATTGAAATGCGGGAGGGTTTATCGTGGAAAGATATGAATTGAATGACAAGGATAAAATGCTGATAGAAACCGCCCTTACTGTGTTAAAAGAGAATTTTGACGACGGGGTATACAACCACACGGTTGGATGCGCAATCCTGTGTAAAAACGGCGCTGTGTATAAGGGCGTAAACTGCGACGGGATACACGGCTCCTGCGCGGAATACATAACTATGGGGATTGCCGTTTCAGCAGGTGAAAGAGATTTTGATACCATCGTGGCAGTTCACGAGAGACACCTGAACAGCGTTATCCCGCCATGTGGGAATTGCAGGCAGATGTTATTTGAGTATTGCCCTGATATAAAAGTAATTGTGAACGATGAAAACGGAAACCTGATTAAAGTAAAATCAAGGGATTTGCTGCCGTTCGCATGTCAGCCGGTAATCTGTTAAATCCAGGACGGCATCTTTGCAGAGGGAATCAGGACTTGAAATGGAGGGGTAAAAAGAAATGGATGAAGTTTTTATATGTAAGATAGCTTCCTTTCAAGAAATGAATATAAAATGGAACTATGAGATTGCGCAAAGGGAAAAAGACAAGGATAACTGGATTGTTTGGAAGAAACGGAGCATAGAAAATTATGAGCGGGGCTATACCATTCCTTACTATGGGATACTTGAAGGAAACATTATTTGCGAAGCAACCGCGATGGTTCACCCCAAGGTTGTGCAAAACAGCGACGGCTTGGTTGGCGGCCATACGGTTTACCTGTCCGCATTCCGAACGATTGACAAGTTCCAAGGGAAAGGATATTTTTCAAAGTTATTTCATTTTATGATGGATGATTTGCAGCAGAAGGGATTTACAAAAGCTACTCTTGGCGTAGAACCGGACGAGGAGAAAAACAAAGAGATATATGCCCACTATGGCTTTACCGAATATATTAAATCCGCTAAGGAATATTACCCGGACGGGACGGTGATTGATGTGGAATATTATGGGAAAACGATTGCGTGATAGAAGTAAATTCCAGTTTGTCATACTGGAAAATCGGAATCTCATGAGAGGAGAGGTTAAAATGCCAATGTCAAAAAAAGAAATGCAAAGGCGATGGGCAGAAAAAGAAGCACAGATGCAAGATATCATTCAAAATCGAGATTGGAACGCTCTGTTTGCTATGGATGAAAATGATGATTTTTCATGGACGTTAGAACAAATGTTGTGGTCTTTCGTAACAAGTAGAGTGGAGGGGAATTTTGATATATCTAACCTAAATCACACGCAAAAAACACTTTTTTTGGTACTGGAACTGGAGAATGCAACACAAGCTGATGCGTTGCTCAGTTTTTTTGAAGATTTTGCAATTTATGGTCGTGAAGCGGTACAGGCATTGGAAGAAATAGGTGCATCCCAATGTGCTGCCGCTCTTAATGCAGTAGTTGATACCTTGCCGAACGGTATTTTCCCAAAAGGAGATAAAGAATTTTGGGATTCTCTTATGTCAGGAAAAAATTCTGATATATGGGACAATGCAGATAGTGTTTTCGTGGATTATACAGATGGAAAGTTCTCCGATTTGTGCCGTACTTATGCAGAAGCACATCGAGATATGGTTCAAGTAGGTTAACAACTTCCAGTTTGACATACTGGAAAATCGGTGTTTTCGTATTAAGTAATCGTGCCATATGGCTTGATTATAAATGCAAAGATAAAAACGCAATGCAAATCTAAAAATGTGCTAGAGCTGGTAGGTAGCCCAGCCGTCCTATGTAAGTAGGGTAAGTAACCTGCCCCTCCGGGTTGTCCATTCTTTGTTCAATAATTATTTTAGGAGGGATTCTTATGGACAAAGTAAGTGGAAAACTGACAGTATATTTTGAAGGACCATTTTGGTCAGGCGTATTTGAACGTATCGAAGATGGTAAATTATCTGTGGCAAAGGTGACTTTTGGTGCAGAACCAAAAGATTACGAAGTGCAGGAATATATTCAAAAATACTATTCCAGTTTGAAATTCAGTCCGGCTGTTGAGACTGTTGTAAAGGATATAAAAAGAAATCCGAAAAGGATGCAGCGTGAAGCGAAGAAACAAATGCAGGAAACTGGCATTGGAACAAAATCGCAACAGGCATTGAAATTACAACAGGAACAGAACAAACAGGAGCGGAAGCTTAGAAGCAGAGAAAAAAAAGAAGCGGAAGAACTGCGAATGTTTGGACTGAAACAGCAAAAGAAACGAGAAAAGCATAAGGGGCATTAGCTCCTTGACTTTACTCGTTCAAATCGGAATTGACAGAGGAAACGATAATGAAGTTTGATGAAGAATTGGAGCAGTTTGTATTTGAGTACCATGGACTGATTTTTGCTTGGGATGAAGAACCTGGGGAAAATTACATGGAACAGGTAAAAGCGATATCTGAAAAATATAATGCACAATTAGATTCCATTATAGAATTTATGATGCCCGATATCACAGCAACTTTTGGAGATTTCAGCACGGATAAAATTAAAGAGAAGTTGGGAAAGCCTGTTATTAACTATGACAATGGGCAGGTCAATTATTTAGAACAGTCATTTGATGATATACATATATTTACTTTTGAATTTATGGATGACGAATTTCAAGATTTAAAGTATTTTTCAATGGATGGTTAATTTGTAACTTTCAGTTTAAAGAATTGTCAGCCAGATGCAAATTCAGTCACCTTATGTATGAATATGCACTTTACTTCAAATTTCAGGCAGTAGAAACACTTTTCCGAAAAGGGAGTTATATTTTTCTTTCCCCCAAATTTTTACCAACACATTAAAAAGTGTGCAATAGAGTTTTACATCCTGTATGTAAACTATTTCTATTTTGCAGTTGACATATGGGCGTAATATCTGTATACTTCCATATGTAGCCAGTTTACATTTTAGTCATACTGTCTCTACCTGAAAAACTACATTCTATTATTATCACAAGAAAGGTACGGTATCGAAATGAACTTAACAGAAGAAAATCGCACGAAAGAAACTATGGATTCCGAAAAAAAGGAAACTGTCAAAAGCAGCCGGATTGATATTAAGTCAATGGCTCTTATCGGGCTTATGTCCGCAGTGACTTGTATTATGGGCCCTATTTCCATCACGCTGCCCTTTACACCCATTCCGCTCTCCCTCACCAATCTTGCCCTTTGTCTTTCCGTCTTTGTGCTCGGCATGAAAAAGGGAACCTTGAGTTATGTAATTTACCTGCTGCTCGGACTTGCCGGACTTCCCGTGTTTTCCTATTTCACCGGAGGCGCCGCCAAGCTTTTTGGTCCGACCGGAGGCTACCTTATCGGTTTTATCTTTATGGCTCTAATTGCCGGATTTTTCATTGATAAATGGTTCGACAAATGGTATATGTGTCTTTTGGGCATGATACTCGGCGCTGCTGCATGCAACATCTTTGGAAGCATATGGCTTGCTTTCCAGAATCACATCAGCTTCGGCGCTGCCCTGCTCGGAGGTGTCGTTCCTTTTATTCCCGGCGATTTGGCAAAGCTGGTAATCGCACTGTTCCTCGGCACTGCGCTGCGCAAGGCTCTGAGGCGGGCACATTTAAATGTTATCTGAAGTCTTCGTTTTATCCTTCCATTTATTAAGTAAAAATGCAACACTTGATTTTTTCAGTGTTGCATTTTTAC
>CAMWUP010000087.1 GCA_947177465.1 uncultured Lachnospiraceae bacterium | reverse complement strand
TTTTTCGCGTAATATGGAGATCTTTCGCGTTTCGAGGGATAAAACGGTGGTGAAAATGTCCCGCGGGGAACTGATGAAGTTTCAACTTGCGTTTGCGATAGCACATAAACCGAAGCTGTTTTTGCTGGATGAAGCAACAGCGGGAATGGACCCTGTATTCCTAATTGATTTTTACAGGCTGCTGCGCGAATTGATTCGGGATGAAAGCTGTTCCGTCATATTATCGACGCACATAGAAGAGGAGATAGAGAAGCAGCTCGATTATGCCGGCGTTTTGGAGGATGGCAGGTTTGTCTCTTTTGGAGAAGTGCAGCCTGCGTAGAGAGGAAGGGAGGTTCATATGAAAGGATACGGAAATGAGAATGTTAGAGACCAAAAAGAAAGAGAAAAAGAGGAGAGGGCGCGGATAAGGGAATTTGACAAAGAGCTGTTTTTCTACACCGGACAGATTGCATGGTTTCTGTCGGGGCTGTTTTCCTTCATTTTGGTAGTGTTGATGGGGATTCCCGTGCAGGAGATTACGCGGGATAGTAAGTTTGGGGTAATAGGTTTTATACTGGCGGCATGGATTTCTTATTTTGTGCTGCAGCCCTATGTCAATGTAACGGATTCCCTGACGCGGCAGCAAAAGAAAAGCGGAACCTACAGGAAGCTGAAATATCTTCCCGTCAGTAAAAAGCAGTACCGCAGGGTCAGGATGGCATACCTGTTCCGCTATCTGTGGAAGCTGGCGTTGATAGGGCTGGTGCTGCAGTGTGTGATGGCGGCAGCAGACGGAAACAGCGTTACGGTATGGAATATTCTGTATGCTGTCGGCATTTCTCTTGTATGTCCGCTTTTCTTAGGGTGGTTATGTCTTTTAACGAGTTAAAAGATAGAGGGCTGCATAAAGGACGGGGCAATTATCGGCAGCCCAGGCACTGCAGGAGGTTACGCATTTGTGAGATGCCCTTCTGCTGTGAAGTGATGATTGCCTCCAGAATCGGTTTTAATTCAGGGCAAATATCATACTGCAGCGTGTTTTGACTCATTTCTACCGCTCCCATATGGTGAGGTATCATTTCCCACATAAAATTACAGTTAATTTGGTTGGTGGAACGTGCATATTCCATTTTAGAAAACATGCGCTGCATGATTTGCTCTGTTTTTCGCTGATACAGGCATAAATCCTGTTCAGGGCTGTCCATTTTACTGCAGCAGTTCAGGACTTCTTCCATATTGGCAATGCTTTTTGTCTGCTCACTGACGATGGAGGCAGCGATGTCCTGCAAAGGTATGTTTGTTGTATACCGGAGGATATTATCAGACATTTCAATTGCCGCACGATGATGCGGAATCATTTGTACGATAAAATTGTGTGAAATACTATCTGTCAGTTTCGCCGTTGTCATTCCCTGAATCATTTCATCGAGAATGCAATGGAATCTGGAAAGATAATTCTTTGTAACATTACTGAGTCTGCAGGATGTATTCATAAATTATCCTTTTTTTATTATAATATTCGCTGATAATCAAAATGTTTCCTATTGCTTCTGCGGAAGGAAACTGTGAAAATGCTTGAAACAAGCGGCATATCATTATACAATGGAATAAAAGAAATGTTTCAGGATGCAGGTAAACAATTTAGGGGCGAGGCCCCAAATGGGAAGGGTAAGGGTACAAATTATGAAACTGACATTTATTGGAGCGGATCACGAGGTTACCGGAAGCTGTCACTGTATTGAGTCAGGCGGAAAGTATATTCTGGTTGATTACGGAATGGAGCAGGGGGTTAATGTGTTTGAAAATGCAAAGCTTCCGGTGGACGAAGCGTGCGTCGATTACGTGCTTTTGACCCATGCGCATGTTGACCACTCCGGTCTGCTTCCTCTTTTGTATGCGCGGGGCTTCAGAGGACAGGTCATTACGACGGCGGCTTCGGCGGAGCTTTGTGAAATCATGCTTCGCGACTGTGCACACATTCAGGCAATGGAGGCAGAGTGGAAAAACAGGAAAGCAAGAAGAAGCGCAGATGCGCAGCCTGTTGAACCGGTCTATACCATGGAGGATGCGGAAGGACTGATTCGCCGTATTGTGCCCTGCCATTACAATCAGATGATTGAGCTGTGCGAAGGTGTTAAGGTTCGGTTTACAGACGTCGGGCATCTGCTCGGCTCTGCCAGTATTGAGGTTTGGCTGACAGAGGGGGATGTGAGCAGGAAACTGGTGTTTTCTGGTGATATCGGAAATAAGCAGAAGCCGCTTTTAAAAGACCCAAGCTATACGGAAGAAGCGGACTATGTGATTATGGAAAGCACTTATGGCGACAGGCTGCACAGTGACCACGTAGTGGATTATGTGGGTGAGCTGGCAAAAGTGATTCAGGAGACCTTTAATAAGGGCGGCAATGTGGTTATCCCTTCCTTTGCGGTTGGCAGGACGCAGGAAATTTTGTATTTTATCCGTAAAATAAAAGAAGACAAGATGGTGACGGGGCATGGCAATTTCCCTGTTTATGTGGACAGCCCCATGGCGGTACGGGCGACTTCCATTTTTCAGGATAATGAATTGGAATGTTTTGATGAGGAAGCGATGGAGCTTGTCAATAAAGGCATCAATCCGATTTCCTTCCCGGGGCTGAAGCTGTCGATTACCAGTGACGAATCCAAAGCGATTAACTTTGAAGACACGCCGAAGGTGATTATCTCTGCTTCCGGCATGTGCGAGGCAGGGCGAATCCGCCATCACTTGAAGCATAATCTGTGGCGTCCGGAGAGCACGATTCTGTTTGTAGGTTATCAGGCGGCAGGCACCCTGGGACGGGTTATTGTAGAGGGGGCGCATGAGGTAAAGCTTTTTGGCGAGCCGATTCAGGTACGTGCCCGAATCTGTAAGCTTGCGGGCTTAAGCGGACATGCGGACAAGAATGGATTAATTGAATGGGTTACGGCCTTTAAGGAGAAGCCGCGCAAGGTGTTTGTGGTGCATGGTGAGGACAGCGTGTGCGCTTCCTTTGTGGAATGTCTGACGGCAGAGTATGGGATGAAGGCGTATGCGCCGTATAGCGGCACAGTATTTAATCTGGCGAGCGGCAAGCTGGAATACGAGGCAATACCGGTTCCTGCCAAAAAGAAGGACAGACCGGCAACAGGCGCATTTGCAAGGCTTTTGGCAGCAGGGCAGAGGCTCCTTGCCATTATCAGAAGGAGCGAGGGCGCGAGCAACAAAGATTTGGCGAAGTTTGCAGACCAGGTTACGTCGTTGTGCGACAAGTGGGAAGTGTAAAGAAGCCTTGCAGGCTTCTTTACACCGAAGAATGACCTGAAGGTCATTCTTCATAGATGGCAGAGGATGCCGCCTAAGAAGTTCTAAGTTTCACACCAAAGAAAGACCTGAAGGTCATTCTTCATAGATGGCAGAGGATGCCGCCTAAGAAGTTCTAAGTTTCACACCAAAGAAAGACCTGAAGGTCATTCTTCATAGATGGCAGAGGACGCCGCCTATGAAGTTCCAAGTTTCACACCAAAGAAAGACCTGAAGGTCATTCTTCATAAGCGGCAAAAGGAGAGAAAACATGAGTCAGGCGGATAACATTTTTATTGATATGTGTAAGGATATTCTGGAAAACGGAACCAGTACGGAGGGGGAAAAGGTGCGTCCGCACTGGGAGGATGGGACGCCGGCGTATACGATAAAGAAGTTTGGTGTAGTCAACCGATATGACTTGTCGAAGGAATTTCCAATCCTGACACTGCGGAAGACGGCATTAAAGAGCGCCACGGACGAGATATTGTGGATTTGGCAGAAAAAGTCCAACAATATTCACGATTTGCACAGCCATATCTGGGACGAGTGGGCGGATGAGGACGGTTCCATCGGCAAGGCGTACGGCTATCAGTTTAGCGTAAAGCACAAGTATAAAGAGGGTATGATGGACCAGGTGGACAGGGTGATTTTCGACTTGAAAAATAATCCTTTTTCACGCCGCATTATGACGAATCTTTACGTACATCAGGATTTAAGCGAAATGAACCTGTATCCCTGCGCATACAGCATGACTTTTAATGTGACACAGAGGAAGGGAGAGGAAAAACTCACCCTCAATGCAGTGCTGAACCAGCGTTCCAATGATGTACTTGCGGCGAACAACTGGAATGTGGCGCAGTATGCGGTGCTTTTGCATATGCTGGCGCAGGTGTGCGGCATGCAGGCGGGAGAATTGGTACATGTGATTGCGGATGCCCATATTTATGACCGGCATGTTTCCATTATTCGGGAGCTGATAACGAGGGAGCCGAAGCCGGCGCCCAAATTCTGGCTGAATCCTGACATACATGACTTTTATCGGTTTACCCGCAATGATGTGGCGCTGGAAGGCTATGAATTTGGTCCACAGGTAGAAAATATTCCAATTGCGATTTAAGAATGGCAGGCGCAGAAAGTATGCTGTGTACATAAAAAGGAGATTGTCATGAACATTATTGTAACGGTGGATGAAAACTGGGCTATCGGAAATCGGGACATGCAGCTTGTAAAGATTCCGGCGGACTGGCGTGCCCTGCAGGAGCAGACGGCGGGCGGCGTCGTTGTCATGGGAAGAAAGACATTGAAGCTTATGCCGCAGGAGCAGCCGCTTTTTAACCGGAGAAATATTATTTTATCCGCCAACCCTGCCTACAGGGTGCGGGGAGCGGAGACGGCGGATTCGCTGGATGCGCTTTTTGAGAAGCTGAAGGGGATTCCGCAGGAGGATGTTTATGTGTGCGGCGGGGAGAGTGTCTACAGGCAGCTTCTTCCCCATTGTGACACAGCCTATGTTACCATGGTGGAAAAAAGCTATGAGGCGGACAGGTATTTTGAAAATCTGGACAGGAGTGAGGAATGGAAGCTGGCGGAGGAGAGTGATGAGCAGACTTGCTTTGATATCACCTATTATTTCCGAAAATATAAGCGGATTTGATGGTGCGGCATGCGGCAGCGGCCCCTGTTGTACAGGCATTATTTCAAGGAACTGTCGGTGTGGGAATAAAAGGAGCCAAAGGCGTTTTTTAGATAACAATGATTTTGCGGCTGTCTTGTGGGAGAAGGTGGGTGCGTATACAGCGGCGTTGCAGAGCGGTGAGATGAAGCTGAGTGCAGAGGAAGTGCTTGCGCCCATGAAGGGGTAAAAACGAAGGATTATGTTGACTTTTTGTGGGAAAAGTATAATAATGAATAAAAATAAATACGAGAGGAAGTATAAATCATGGAAAAGAAAAACATTGATTGGGCGAACTTGGGATTTGGGTATATACAGACCGACAAAAGATACGTCTCCAACTTTAAGAATGGAGCATGGGACGCAGGCGCGCTGGTCGATGATTCCAATATTGTGATGAGTGAGTGCGCTGGCGTGCTGCAGTATGCCCAGACGATATTTGAAGGACTGAAGGCTTACACCACGGACGACGGACATATCGTGACCTTCCGCCCTGACTTAAATGCAGAGAGAATGGAGCAGTCAGCAAAGCGGCTGGAAATGCCGGTATTTGACAAAGGCCGGTTTGTGGAGGCAGTTTGTCAGGTGGTAAGCGCAAACGCAGCTTTTGTACCGCCCTATGGCTCCGGCGCAACTCTTTATATCAGGCCGTATATGTTTGGCATCAGTCCGGTTATCGGGGTAAAGCCTGCTGAGGAGTATCAGTTCAGAGTATTCTGTACGCCGGTAGGACCGTATTTTAAGGGCGGCGTAAAGCCTCTTACCATTAAAATCAGTGATTTTGACCGTGCAGCGCCTCATGGCACAGGAAACATCAAAGCAGGTCTGAATTATGCGATGAGCCTTCATGCGATTGTGACGGCGCACGAGGAAGGGTACGATGAAAATATGTATCTTGACCCGGGTACCCGAACCAAGGTAGAGGAGACCGGCGGCGCCAACTTCCTCTTTGTCACGAAGGACGGTAAGGTGGTAACGCCGAAGTCCGACAGCATCCTTCCCTCTATCACGAGGCGTTCTCTGGTACATGTTGCCAAGGAGTATCTGGGACTGACCGTGGAGGAGAGAGAGGTTTGCAAGGACGAGCTTGCAGATATGGCAGAGTGCGGTCTGTGCGGTACGGCTGCCGTGATTTCACCCGTTGGAAAGATTGTGGATCACGGCAAAGAAATCTGCATGGCAAGCGGTATGAGCGAGATGGGACCTGTCACGAAAAAGCTCTATGATACTCTGACCGGTATTCAGATGGGACGCATAGAAGCGCCCAAGGGCTGGATTCATGTGATTATGTAACAGCAGAAGAATATTCCCTGTGGTGTTTTAAAAGGCGCCGCAGGGATTTTTTTAGAGAAACACTGATGAAAGAGTTCTTTGTGAGGAACAATAAAGAAAAACCCTTTACTATATATAAAATTCAGGGTATAATTATATCACAAAAATGATATGGAGGTGTTTTGATGATAATTAAGGCATCAGCAGCACTGCGAAATGACTATACATCAATTTCTAATATGGCAAAAGAAACAAAAGAGCCAATATACATTACAAAAAATGGCGAAGGCGATTTGGTGCTTATGAGTATAGAAGCCTTTGAAAAAAGGGAACAAATGCTCCAGCTTCGGGCAAAGGTTTTGCAGGCAGAGCAGGAACGTATTGACGGAGTAGAGACACTCAGTGTTTCCCAGGCGAGAAAACGATTAGAGGATAGAATAAATGGTATATCAGGTTGAAATTCTTCCTACTGCGTGGGAAGATTTGAAGCGTATTGAAGACTGGTATTTGATACAGTTTGATATGGAAACAGCCTTAAAGGCAAGCAGCCATATACTTGATGCGGTTGAACGTTTGGAGAGCTTTCCGAATTTTGGTTCATTGACGCCGGATGAGTGGTTGAATCAGCAGGGATATAGAATGGTAATCTGTGGAAAGCATGTTGCAATTTACAGGCAGATTGGAAAAGTAGTTTACATTTATCATATAGCGGACACTCAGACAGAGTATACGAAGTTGTTTTATTAAAGATTTGCAGTATACTATGATAAGAGGGACATCGATGAAAAAAAACCAAAGAGGATACAGTTATATAAAACGCATTTGTACAGCGGCGCTTGCGGCAGCGCTGCTCTTTACGTGCGCCTGCGGCAAGGGGGGCTCCGGGACGACGGTGGTGCTGACCGCGGGGCTTGCGAAGGACGAGGTGTTCAGGATAGAGAACAAATCCTGCAGGCTGCCGGAACTGATGGTGTATCTGACCACCACCCAGAATCAGTACGAATCGGTATACGGGGAAGAAATATGGCAGGCAAATCTGGACGGTGTGACGCTGGAAGAAAATGTGAAGGAGATGGTGCTTGCAAAGATAGCCCAGATTAAGACGCTGAATCTGCTTGCAGAGGAAAAGGGCGTAACGCTTGACGAGGAGGAGCAAAAGCGTGTGCAGCTTGCGGCGGCAGCGTATTACGGTTCTTTGAACGAGACGGAGATAGAAAAAATGGGGGTGACGCAGGACACCATTGTTCAGCTTTACGCGGAGTATGCGCTTGCCGAAAAGGTGTACCATCATATTATACAGGATATCAATCTGGAAATCAGCGACGACGAGGCGAGGACAATTACAGTCTCCCATATTTTAATCAAGACGTATACGGTTGACGGCAGGGGGGAGCGGATTGCTTACACGGAGCAGGCGAAGAAAACGGCTTATGAGAAGGCGTGTGAGGTGCTTGCGCTTGCCACGGACGGCGAACATGATTTTGAAAGCCTGATTACACAGTATAGTGAGGATCCGGTTGCGACGTATTCCTTCCGGAAGGGGGAACAGGAGGAGGCCTTAGAAAACGCGGCGAACAACCTCGGAACCAAAAAAATCAGCGGCATCGTGGAGGACAGCAGCGCCTACCATATCATAAAATGTCACAATAC
>CAMWUP010000086.1 GCA_947177465.1 uncultured Lachnospiraceae bacterium | reverse complement strand
GCATATGGAAAAGCTGGGAATTAATGCAGTCTATTTTTCCCCCATATTTGAATCAGACACGCATGGCTACAACACTAGGGATTACAGGCTGATAGACAGGCGGCTCGGCACCAATGAGGACTTTAAGAGCCTTTGCGAAAAGCTGCATGCGCACGGCATACGTGTTGTGCTGGACGGCGTGTTCAACCATGTGGGAAGAGGCTTTGGTCCTTTTTTGGATGTTGTGCGCAATCGGGAAAGTTCCCGCTATACAGGCTGGTTTTACAGGATTGCCTTTGACGGTGACTCCCCTTACCACGACGGCTTGTGGTACGAGGGCTGGGAAGGCCACTATGACCTTGTAAAGCTGAATCTGCGCAATGAGGAGGTTATCAACTATCTTTTAGACAGTGTCGGCTGCTGGATTGATGAGTTTGGAATAGACGGGCTGCGGCTGGATGTGGCATACAGCCTTGATGAGGATTTTATCAGGCGTCTCAGAAGATATTGTGACGGCAAAAAGCAGGACTTCTTTCTTCTGGGGGAGATGCTGCATGGGGATTATAACAGGCTGGTCAACGATGCAATGCTCCACTCAGCGACAAATTATGAGTGCTATAAAGGGTTGTATTCCAGCTTCAACAGCATGAACCTCTTTGAGATAAATCATTCCCTTTTAAGGCAGTTCGGACCGGAAAACTGGACCTTATACAAAGGAAAACATCTGTTATCCTTTGTGGATAACCATGATGTGACGAGAGTTGCCAGCATACTTTCAGATAAAAACCATCTGCCGCTGATATATGCGTTGCTGTTTGGTATGCCGGGTATCCCCTGCGTTTACTATGGCAGCGAATGGGGGTGCCTTGGCGAGAAGGGACAGGGAGACCAGGCGCTGCGTCCGTGCTTTGCCGCACCGGAGTGGAATTCTCTCACGGACTTCATTGCAAAGCTGACGCAGGCAAAGAAACATTCCGCAGCGTTAAATTACGGCTCTTTCCGCTCTGTGGTTCTGACAAACAGACAATGTATTTTTGAGAGAAAAGCGGAGGGAGAAAGAGTTTTGGTTGCCATCAATGCCGACAGCAGTGATTTCACTGCGCACTTTGATGCGGGCTGCGGCAGGGCAGTTGATTTGATTACCGGACAGGAGCATGATTTCGGAGGTGGAAGTGTACTTCCGGCGTATAGTGCGTTTTTCTGGAGATGCGAAATGTGAGAAGAAGTTCTAAAGAAGAATAAAAGATTTAGAAGCGTAATCAGAGCAAAGAGCGGCAGGGCGTCCGGGGACGCGCCGCTCTTTGCTTTGTTCTTTTTTGACCGTCTGCAGGGGGATTTTGTCAGTCTCTAAAGAAATTTGAAAGATTTTCTAAATGCTATTGACAGACCTATATTATACGTTGTATATTATTGGCACAGAAACATATTATATGGCATATAATATTATAACCTTTAGCAATATTATAAAAGAAAGAGAGGCAGAGGATGGTATTTAACACAGGTGCGGCGCTGCTCGACGCAATCGTGCTGGCAGTTGTGTCCAAGGAACCGGACGGGACCTACGGCTATAAAATCACGCAGGATGTGCGACAGGTTATTGAATTGTCGGAATCTACACTGTATCCGGTGCTCAGGAGACTGCAGAAGGATGAATGCATGGTGGTCTACGACAGAGAATGTGCAGGCAGGAACAGGCGCTACTACAAAATTACGGACAAGGGCATGTCCCAGCTGAGAATGTATGTAAATGAGTGGAGACAATATTCCGGCAAGATTTCCGGAATTTTAGAGGGAGGAATAAGAGTATGAACAAAGCAGAGTTTATGAGAGAACTGGAACGGCTGCTTCAAAACATTCCTGAAAATGAAAGAGTAGAAGCGCTGAACTACTATGAAGAATATTTCAGCGATGCGGGAGAGGAAAATGAGCAGAAGGTGTTAGAAGAACTGGAATCTCCGGAAAAGGTTGCCGATAATATTAAGGATGGTCTCAGGGCAAATATGGACTATAGGGATACGACGCCGGGGAATGGACAGAACAGTGCATGGCATAGCGGTGCGGCTTACCAGAACGGCACGAGTTATCAGGGAAGCACCATCTATCAGGGGAATACCTTTTACCAGAGTCCGCCGAAGGCTGCGGAGGAAAAGGAAGGGATGCCGGCATGGGCGATTGTGCTGATTGTAATCGGCTGCATTATTTTCTCACCTGTGCTTCTCGGCGTGGCGGGAAGCATACTGGGCGCGCTGGCGGCATGTTTCTTTGGCTTTTTCGGTGTAGTGATTGTATTTGGCGCGGCTGGATTAGGCTGCTTTGTGGCAGGAGCAGTTCTGCTTGTGACCGGTTTTGCCGTTATTTTTCATCTGCCGTTTGTGGGAATGGCGATGTTAGGAGCGGCGTTTCTGTGCCTTGCCATCGGTATGCTCTTCATGATGCTTACCGTATGGCTTTTGGGCTGGGCACTTCCTGCAGCCTGCCGCGGGATTTCATGGCTTTGGAAGAAAATAACGAAATGAGGGAGGAACTGATATGAAAAAATTTATGAAAACATGCGCTATCATGGTTGCCATTATGCTGGCGCTCAGCATTATACTTTTGACGGCCGGCGGCTGTGGCGGTGGTTTAAGAGGGGTTAGCCGTGCAATGTTCTGGCGTGGTTTTAACTGCTATGGCTGTAATATAGGAGAAGTTGACGAATGGTTTGAGGAATGGGGTGAAAGATTGGAGGACTGGAGCTGGGGCGACGACTGGGATACCTACAATCCGGATACGGAGGGTTTGTTTAACAGTCTGTATGATATCATAGAAAATAAGGATAGCTGGTCAAATAGTTTTTCAGCGGAAGATATCCGCAATCTGGAAATTGATTTGGGTGGATGTGAGGTTACACTGGGCACATCTCCCGATGCGGAATATCATGTATCCGCCAAAACCATCAAGAAGCTGCAGGCATATGTTTCAGGCGATACGCTGCATGTGCGTGTGATAACGAGCGGCAATATCGTCTCGCTCAGCACAAAGGTGGAAATCCTGATTCCGGAGGGGACGGTATTTCATGAAGTGAGAGCTTCTCTGGGAGCAGGGGATTTTAGAATAGCCGCTTTAAGCGCCGATACCATAAAAATGGAAATTGGCGCAGGCAAGCTGCAGATAGATAAAGTAACTGCCGGAAAGCTTGAAATTGAACTGGGGGCAGGTCAGGTTATTACAAAGGACGCCATGATTTCCGAAAAATTTAAGGCTGAAATCGGAGCGGGAGAACTGCGCTTCACCGGCAGCGTGCCGGGTGACATGGACGTGGAATGTGCCATGGGCAATGCCGACATCCATATCACGGGCAGCTCCGAAGATGAACATAATTACGATTTAGAATGTAACGCAGGCAATCTGACGATAGGAAGCCGCTCCCATGCAGGCGTTGCGTTCGTGGACGACATCAATAACGGCGCGGACAGCGAATATAAGCTGAGCTGTTTTATGGGCAATATAAAGGTTACATTTTCAGAGTAACCGCTTCCATGGTGAGGAAGCCTGCCTTCTTCAGCGCCGGACGAAGCGCCAGATAAAAAATGGAGGCGGCGGTAACGGCTACAATAGCGTTGACAAGAGTAGTGACAGCAGCTATTTTTGCCAGCGCACTGGCAATCTGCTGGGGGATTCCCAGTAAATAGGTTTTGTAAAAATATCCGACAATGGGGTCTGCAACGACATTAAACGCCATACCGCAGGCAGAGGCAAGGACGGTGATGCCGACAATCCGTTTTCTGTCCGTCTGCTGTCCGAGCTTGCAGATACGGTGCGCAATCAGTCCGACAATCAGTCCAATGCAGAGCTTCAAGAAAAAGGTTTTGGGGGCGCTGGTGACATAAGCGGTGGTTAAATCGCCTACCGTCATACCAACTGCGCCTGCCAGACCGCCCCAGAAGCCGCCAAGCAGCAGAGCGGCGAGTACACAGAAAACATTGCCGAGGTGGAAGGCAGTCTTTTCGGTTCCAACCGGAATATCGATTTTGAAAAAGGCAAAGCCGATGTAACAGAGGGCTGCAAGCAGACCTGCCTGTGCAAGCTTTGTCAAATCTTTTTTAGCGCCGTTATGCGAACCGGCGCACAGTCTGACAATTCCCGCTATCGTGAGCAAAAAACCGCAAAAAAGAAGTATCAGGGAGTAGGAATAAGGCTTTTCCAGAGAAAGCTTTTCTTTGGTTAATGTTTCTTTTCGGCTGTTTAACTCTGCCAGGCCGGTCTCCAGAACTGCTTTTGCGTCTGCATCAGAGGCAGCTTCAAGGTTTGCCTCAGCTTCCTTTATCTCATTTTTTACGCCGGTCAGTTCACTGCCAAGCGCTATGGATGAAGCGTAGGAACCGCGGTAGGTGGTATAGCAGAGAATGGCGCCTGCAAGTAAAACCAGAATACCGGTTATCAGTAAGAGTGGATTTTTTTTGTTCATGTGAATCACTCACCTTTCTTTTGCGTTTATTGGAATTAATTCTTTATTATACATAGAACTGGATAGATAAAAAGTGCCAATTCGCGTTTTTTTAACCATGCCAGATGATGTATGATATGCGGAAAAATGATTAAGCGGCAGCGAGGATATTTACAGATATATTGAAGTATATAGAGAAATATTGTATATTTAGCATGAATGGATATTTATGTTGTTATATTGTATATCCATAGAGAGGAGAAGAACAAATGAGAGATGGGTCAGAAGAACGGAATTTGGAGAACATAACGACTCCGCAGAACGACGTGGAACGCTGGGTGATTGCTACATATGCCATGTGGTCGGAGTATTATTCGGAGGGTGGCTGGCAGTATATCGCAGGCTCTTCCGTGAAGGAGGAGAATGCTTCCAGTATGCGTCTGATACTGAGCAGGGACTGGGGGATTAACAGCAAGGAGGATTTGCTGGACACCGTAATGTTTTTGACTGCCCTTTATGAGGATGAAGAAGATGTTGATTTGGAAGATATTGAGACAGGGGCGTGGGACCTTTGCCGTGCATGTCAGATTCTCGGGATGGCTTTTATAGCGGGGATTATCAGCCGTGAGGAGATGATGGAAATCTCTTTAATGGTGTGCAGTTTAATGCAGTGCTATTATCCCTCATGGATGCATCTGTACTCAAGCTATTTAAACGGCTATAAGAAATGGCGTCTGGGAGAGGATAATGAAGACGACGAAGAAGACGATGATGACTATGAAGAAGACGAAGACGAAGAAGACGACGAAGATGAAGACGAAGAAGACGACGAAGATGAAGATGATGACTATGAAGATGATGACGAAGACTATGAAGATGATGATGACTATGAGGATGATGACGAAGAAGACGATGATGACTATGATGATGACGATGAGGCATTAGACGACGTGGAGGAGCGGGAGCAAATCTGCAGGCGGCTGTTGATTATGCCCGGCGGTCCTTGTTCGGTGCCCTGGAATCTGGAGCTTCCGTTTGCATTTGATGAGGAAGACGACGAGGAAGACGAAGAATAAACGCAAGTAATTTGAAATTGACGAAAATCCGCAGACAGTATATAATGAAAAATAAGTGGATTTTGAGTCGCTTATTACATAATTAAGAAAGATATTTTAAGGAGGGCTTTTTCGATGGAAAAAGGAAAGTATGGCGTCAGGCTGTCATTCTATGCGGTAGCAGCATTTATTTTTGCAATTCTGGGGTATTCGACCGCATTGATTTTACTGGCAGGCGTGGTTATTGTAGGAGAGAAGGATGAATGGGCAGGCAGACAGGTGATTCAGGCAGTTTGTCTTCAGTTTGTATCCGGTGTTATCAGTGCTTTCTTCGGTTTGTTCAGCTTTTTCTACAGGATTCCCATTATTGGGACTGTTTGGGGAACCATCGTGAGTATTGTGGAATCCGTAATAGCAATCATTATTCTGATATTTGCCATTATCGGACTTGTGAAGGTGGCAAAAGGAAAAGAAGCAGGCGTTCCTCTTGCAGAGAGATTTGCAAACTGGGCATATGGCAAGATAACCGTAAAGCAGCAGCCGGTTTATCAGCAGCCCATGCAGCAGGCACAGCCTATGCAGCAGCCGGTTCAGCCCATGCAGCAGACCGCACAGCCGGTTCAGCCTATGCAGCCTGTCGCTTCCGAACAGCCGGCAGCACCTGCGCAGCCTGCGTCAGACGTATGTGCAAACTGCGGCAATCCTTTAAATGGCGGCGCATTCTGTACCAAGTGCGGAACACCCGCAGCAAAATAAAACAGGACGAATGTTTTTGCTTGACAAAATACAGTGATACCGTTATAGTGTAAAGAAATTAAATGAAAAAGGTAGAGACAAAGAGGAGTACATATTACCCCTTGTCAGAGAGGACGGCTCGGCTTATGCCGGCTGCGAGGCTGTCCAAAGGAAGGGATATGGAAGGTAGTTTTGGAACCGGAGGGCAGAAAGCGTATGCGGAGTAAGTCCTCACGCCCCGTCCCCGTTACAGGACGAGACTTTAGTGGAAGTCGCTGAGGCAGCGCAGGCTGCGAACAAAGGTGGTACCGCGAGAAATCGCCCTTTGCCGGTAAATATCGGCAAGGGGCTTTTTTTATGCACACGGGCGTCCAAAGGAAATATGTCAGCAAGCTGACGGACGCCCGGTGCGGCGAGTAGGGGAAAGGCTTTTCCCCTACTCGATTGACGATTGAAAAGGAGGACTTATGAGCAAAGAATTGGCAAAAACCTATGACCCGCAGGGCATAGAGGACAGACTGTATCAAAAATGGATGGACAAAAAATATTTTCACGCTGAGGTTGATTATGAGAAGAAGCCCTTTACGATTGTAATTCCGCCTCCCAACATCACAGGGCAGCTTCACATGGGACACGCGCTGGACAATACCATGCAGGATATCCTGATTCGGTTTAAGCGGATGCAGGGCTATAACGCTCTCTGGCAGCCGGGGACTGACCATGCGAGCATTGCAACTGAGGTTAAAATCATAGAGAAGCTGAAGGAAGAGGGCGTTGACAAGCATGAGCTTGGCAGAGAGAAATTCTTAGAACGTGCATGGGAGTGGAAGAAGGAGTACGGCGGCAGGATTATTTCCCAGTTGAAAAAGCTTGGCTCTTCCTGTGACTGGGACAGGGAACGCTTTACCATGGATGAGGGCTGTAACAAGGCGGTTACGGAAGTGTTTTGTAAAATGCACGAAAAGGGCTGGATATACAAGGGCTCCCGTATCATCAACTGGTGTCCGATCTGCAATACCTCCATCTCTGACGCGGAAGTGGAGTATGAGGAGCAGGCGGGGCATTTCTGGCATATCAAATATCCGCTTATCGAGGCGGACGGCAGCGTGAGCACCACGGAATTTCTGGAGTTTGCAACCACACGTCCCGAGACCATGCTGGGAGATACGGCAGTGGCGGTTAATCCGGATGATGACCGTTATCGGCACTTAATCGGCAGGAAGGTGATGCTTCCCATTATGAACAGGGAGATGCCCATCGTTGCCGACGGCTATGTAGATATGGAATTCGGTACAGGTGTGGTAAAAATTACGCCCGCACATGACCCCAACGATTTTGAAGTGGGCAAGCGTCATAATCTGCCCATTGTCAATGTGATGAATGATGATGCGACCATCAACGAAAGCGGCGGAAGCTTTGCAGGAATGGAGCGCTATACCGCCAGAGCAGCCATCGTAAAAGAGCTGGACGAGATGGGACTTTTGGTAAAAATAGAGGATTATTCCCATAACGTGGGAACCCATGACCGCTGCAAGACGACCATCGAGCCGCTGGTGAAAGAGCAATGGTTTGTCAAGATGGATGAACTGATAAAGCCTGCCGTGGAAGCGGTGAAAAGCGGAGAGGTGAAGCTGATACCGGAGCGCATGGAAAAGACGTACTTTAACTGGACCGATAATATCAGGGACTGGTGTATCAGCCGCCAGCTCTGGTGGGGGCATCGGAT
>CAMWUP010000085.1 GCA_947177465.1 uncultured Lachnospiraceae bacterium | reverse complement strand
GAGCATACATATTTTGGTGGCTGCTAATGAAAAAGAACTGGCAGATGTCATAGCTGTCTACCTTACAAATGACGGATACACTGTCCACAAATTTTACACAGGCAGCGAGGCATTGGAATGTATCGAGAATACGACGTTGGAGCTGGCAATACTGGACACACAGCTCCCCGATATGGACGGCTTTCAAATCTGCAAAAAAATCCGGCAAAACTTCTACTATCCTATTATCATGCTCTCTGCAAAATCAGACGACTGCGACAAGATTATGGGACTGACAATCGGCGCCGACGATTATATCACAAAACCCATCACTCCGCTGGAGGTGGCTGCCAGAGCCAAGACACAGTTGCGGCGGTATCTTCACTACAACAACTCATCCGCCAAAAGACCGGGCACTTATGAATATGTCATCAGGGAACTTACCATCAACAGAGACAGTCACAAGTGCACTCTGTCCGGAAAGGAATTACATCTGACGCCAATCGAATTTTCCATTCTCTGGTATCTCTGCAGTCATCAGGGAATTGTAGTATCTTCTGAAGAGTTGTTTGAAGCTGTCTGGGGCGAAAGAGCCCTGATTGATAACAATACCGTTATGGCTCATATTGGCAGGCTGCGAGAAAAAATGTCCGAGCCCGCCCGAAACCCGAAGTTCATCAAGACTGTATGGGGCGTCGGTTATACCATTGAAAATTAGAAGGAATACGGCGTCAAAGGAAAGGATAAACCGGAACAAATGATGAAACCAATAGAACTTACTGTATTCAACTGTGAAGAAGATGAGGAAGAGGCCTTTCGCACGCTTTCGCAACGTGCTGGCATTACCTCCATCATTCTGAAGGTACCGGCAAAACAGGGCTGTATTCCCTTCCCATGCAGCCGCTGTATCAGCATTGGGCATAAATCACGTATAACCGGGTCGGATTTACTGGCACTGCGGGAAGCAGGAGTAAAATACATCTGCACCCGAAGCATTGGGTATGACCATATCGACATCCAAGCCGCCGAAAAACTCGGCATCACTGTCGAAAATGTGGCGTATCCGCCGGACGGCGTTGCCGATTATACGCTGATGCTGATATTAATGGCGCTGCGCAGTGCAAAATCCACATTAAAGCATGTGGAACACCACGATTTCCGTCTTCCGGCTGTCCGTGGAAAGGAACTGCATTGTATGACAGTCGGTGTCGTCGGCGCAGGGCACATCGGACGCGCCGTAATCCAAAGACTCCATGCCTTTGGCTGTCATGTACTGGTTTGTGATACAAATGACAGTGGCGGCAGCGTACCATTACATGAATTGCTTGAAAAAAGCGATATCGTTACACTCCATGTACCGCTCAATACCGGCACCCGCCACATGATTGGAAAAAAGCAGCTTGCAGCCATGAAACAGGATGCCATTTTAGTTAATACGGCACGCGGAGCGCTGGTAGATACGGAAGAATTAATCGCCGCACTGGAAAATCACAGGCTGGGCGGCGCTGCTCTTGACGTACTGGAAGAGGAAGAAGAAACTTTCTATTCTGACTGTTCACAAAAATCGCTTTCCAATCCCTTCCTGCCCAGACTCCAAAAAATGCCAAATGTCATCATCACACCGCATACGGCATATTACACATATCATGTCCTATATGACACGGTTGAAAAAACACTTCTAAACTGCATAGAATTTGAAAGGAAACAAAAGCATGAGTAAACTTAAGATTGCCGTTTTATTTGGAGGATGTTCAGAAGAACATGATGTCTCTGTCAAATCGGCGCAGGAAATCGCAAAATATATCAATACAGACAAATATGATGTCACCTATATTGGCATTACACGCTCCGGCAGCTGGCTGATGTGCGAGAAGCCCTGCCCCGGCTGGGAGAACGGGGACTGCTGCCCTGCGACAGTCTCTCCTGACAGGACGGTGCACGGGCTTATCTCCCTTCAAAACGACCAATACAGAACAATCCATATTGACGTGGTTTTTCCCGTTCTGCATGGCAGATTTGGGGAAGATGGCGCTATGCAGGGTTTGCTGGAATTATCCGGTATTCCTTATGTCGGCTGCGATATTGCAGGCTCGGCGGTCTGCATGGACAAGTCTCTTGCCTACATAATGGCGGCACATGCCGGCATAACCGTTCCTGCATTTCAGATTTTGCATCCTGATGACACGCCGGAAGTCCATATCCCCGCCTATCCGGTCTTTGTAAAGCCGGCACGCTCGGGCTCCTCATTTGGCGTAAGCAAGGTGCAGCACGAGAGTGAACTGGACACCGCCATCAAAAACGCATTGCAATATGACAGCAAAGTCCTGATTGAACAGGCCGTTTCCGGTATGGAAGTCGGATGCGCCGTGCTTGGTAATTACAGCTTTTTGATTACCGGCGAAATAGATTCCATTACTCTTTCCCATGGATTTTTCCGCATCCATCAGGAATCCGCTCCTGAAAACGGGTCTGAAAACGCAACCTTTACCGTTCCGGCAAATCTGCCTCCCGCCAAACAGGCAGAACTAAAAGAAACCGCCAAGACAATTTATCAGGCTCTCGGCTGCAGAGGACTTGCCCGTGTTGATATGTTTTTGCAGGAGGATGGACGCATCGTGCTCAACGAAGTCAATACCCTTCCCGGCTTTACCTCGTACAGCCGTTATCCACGCATGATGAAAGCCGCAGGAATCGACATTCCTGAGATAATAGACTCTCTTATCTCACTGGCAAAAAGGGGGTGAAGCATATGGAAAAAGGATTTGTTTTCTTAGACGAAGCCGTACAAGGGATTCGCTGGGATGCGAAATATGCCACATGGGATAATTTCACCGGAAGACCGGTAAACGGATATGAGGCCAACCGTATCGTAGGAACCTTTGAACTGGCAAATGCGCTGTTGAAGGCCAGAGAACAGGCTGCCGGTCTCGGGTATGGTCTGCTTCTCTGGGATGCTTACCGCCCCCAGCGCGCTGTAGATTGCTTTCTCCGCTGGTCCGTGCAGCCGGAAGACGGTCTCACAAAGGAAAAACATTATCCCAATATCGCGCGGGAGGAAATGATATCCATGGGGTACGTCGCCTCACAGTCAAGCCACAGCCGCGGAAGTGCTGTTGACCTTACCCTCTATCAGTTAGACACCGGCGATATGGTAACTATGGGAAGCAATTTTGATTTTATGGACGAACGCTCCCATCATACCTCAAAAGCTGTCACTGACACCGAATCCAAACACCGCAGACTGCTGCGCTCCATCATGGAGCAAAGCGGCTTTGAAGCCTATGAAAACGAGTGGTGGCATTATCTGCTGAAAGACGAGCCCTATCCCGATTGTTATTTTGACTTCCCGATTGCATACGGCTGACGTCAGCCGTATGCATAATCCGAAAAAAGCAAAGATAACTCTCCCGAAAAATTATAGGTGATTTTGATTTTATGATTTTCATACACCTTGATTTCATGGAGCATTTCAACTGCAACCGCCCTATCCAGCTTTTCCATCTCTCCATATTGAAGCAAATGTTGAATCCACACGTTGTCTAAAACGTCAGCCTCAATCCTGTTCATCTTTTCCCCTATGCACACCAACTGCTTTTGCAGCAATTCTTCTCTTTTGCAATAGTCCTGCCTGTAGCAGATAAACTCCTCTTTTGAAATTAGTTCTTCCCGATAATCCTCATAGATTGCTTTTTTCAGGTTTCGGACTTTTTCAAGCTCCGCCTGCATTTTCATCTTATCAGCTTCCCTGCCATCCGGTGCAGTCGCGCTGCCCGTTTTCCCTTCGGCTGCAAGCTCTTTCAGATTGTCCATGCTTTGCAGTACAATCTTTATATCGTCCAATATGATACTTTCCAGCGTCTCGTATCTAATCTTATGCGGCGTACAATACTGCCTGCCGGAGCGCACATATGTCCCGCAATAATAGCTGACGCCGGAGGCGCCTTTTTTGCCGTTGTGCTCCGGCTGACATGCCTTTTTTACCAACGCCCTCCCACAATCGCCGCATTTCAGAAACCCCGCAAGGACTGCCGTGTTCCTGTGCAAATCAACATTTCGCGTCCTGCGCTTTAACAGCTCCTGCGTTTTTTCCCAAGTATCTATATCAATGATTGCTTCGTGGGTTCCCTGCACCACAATCCATTCACCGCGTTCTGCCGTCCTTGCCCTGCTTCGCATCTGCTGATGCTTTCTGCCCTGCACCATATTTCCAATATACATTTCATTCTGCAGAATACGGTTTATTGTAGAATATGTCCAATAAGAAGTGCTATTCAGACGGCGGGCATTCCTGTAATTCTCGCCGTTGATTTTTTTATATTCAGACGGGCAGACAATACCCTCCTCATTTAATATGGCAGCAATGCGAAGCTTTCCGCAGCCTTGAATATACAGCTTAAAAATTCTTCTTACGACCTCCGCCGCATATGCATCCACAATCAGCCTGTTTTTGTCCGCCAAAGATTTCCGGTAACCATAAGAAGCAAACGCTCCGATAAATTCCCCTGCCTTTTGTTTGGTCCTGACAGCAGCATGAATTTTTTTTGAAATATCCCTTGCATACTGCTCATTAAAAATATTCTTGATTGGCAGGAGCATATCATACGCCTGCTTTGCACTGTCAATATTATCCGTGACAGAAATAAAACGTATGTCCCTCTCCGGAAAATATCGTTCCAGATATCTGCCTGTATCGATATAATCACGCCCGAAGCGGGACAAGTCCTTTACAATCACGCAATTCACTTTTCCGGCTTCGATATCGTTAATCATTCGCCGAAACGATGGACGGTTAAAATCCGTCCCCGAAAATCCGTCGTCAACATAGGTATCATATACCGTCAAATCTTCTTTTTCTTTTACATAATCAGCAATGAGCCTCCTCTGATTGCTTATGCTGTCGCTTTCCGCTTTGTCGCCGTCTTCCCTGGACAATCTGATATAGGCTGCCGCGTTAAAAAAAATCTTCACGGTCTCTCCACCTCTGCTCCTATATGCGCCTGTATTATACGCCTTATCAGTTCAGAGACATCTGTCTTTTCCAAAAATTCCCTCTCGATATGATAGGATATGGTTTCCTTTCCTTTCTCCTCCAATGCGCTGTCTCTCCAACAAATTCACCTTTCACATCAGTATATGGAATAGTGCTTGTAGGTATGTCTTGGTTTTCTGCGCATTTTTACAAATCGGGATTTAATGGTTACATATATGACGCCCAAAGCAGGTCTGTTATTTCTCCTTGTTTCTTATATACAATTTACAGTTGTCTGATAAACCGACAGATATATATTTCCGCTATTTACCGCCGCCATGCCCCGCGTCCAATACGACACAGGGTCTGTCATCCGCTTTTACGCCTTCTGTGGCGGCAGTTTCCTTTGTGGTTTTTCTAATTGCTGCCGGCACTGCGACTGCCAAAATAATTGCAGCCACAAGATACACTGCTATGTACTTTTTTTGCTCCATAGTCATCCGTCCCGACTCCATACTTACCAAAATATATGAGTCGGAAACGGCTCTTATGCTATGTGCAAATTATCCGCATGTGCAAACCCGCATGCACGGTTTTTGTTTACTGCTCCAGATAGGAGGCTATAATATCCCATACAGCCGCGGGTTCATAGCCAAGGCGCCATGCAGCAACGCCTCCCAGATTATAACTCTGCATCACGTTCAGTTTTACATTGATGGACTGTAAATCTTCAATCCATATCTGATAGCTTATCCCGTCTATGGTAACCTCTGCATAATTCTGTCCCGTTGCATCGTCCCACTCTGCTTCCATACCATACGTGTTCAAAACCGAATCCACATTCGCCATCGGATACGCCTCGCTTGTAACCGTCGTCCCTTCCACCTTCCACAATCTGGTGTAAAAAGGCAGTGCATTAATCACCTTTTCGGCAGGTACATTTGCAACAGTCCGCTCAATGCCGCCCCGCACATAATCGATAGAAGCAACAGAACCCGCTTCCTGACTGCCCGCCCAATGCTCGTCATATCCCATGACAATCACATAGTCGGCAACCACTCCCTGCTCTTCAAAATCATAAAACGAATTAAAGTTATATGGAACATAATTATCAACTGAGAGCACCAGTCCTGCTGCACGGCACCTTATGGACAATTCCCGCAAAAACTGGATAAAATGCTCCCCTGACTCAGCGGTAATGTTTTCAAAGTCTATGTTAATGCCGTCCATGCCGCAGGATGCCGCCGCCTCCATAATCCTGTCTATCAGATATGTCCTCGTCGTAGTTGCGGACAGTATGGTGTATACGTCAACCTCTTCACCCGTATTGGCACGGTAATTGAAATCATCTACAACGCCCCATACTTCCAGCCCCTTATTGTGCGCTCTATCCACATAAGACGACGAAGCAAAGCTTTGGATGTTGCCCTCATTGTCCTTTAAACTGAACCAGGTGGGGGCAATCACCGTCAGCGCACCCGCATTGGCAGTCACAGTATTCAGCGTATCGTTGCCTGCGGCAGATGCAACAGCATGCCATCCGATACAAATTTTCTTATCCCTTGTAAGAGAGGTATATACCGGAGGTACCACATCTGTTACCGGTTCCGGCGTTTCTTCCCGCTCGTTTTCCAGAAACTTATTTTCCACATAGCCAATAATACCGTCTTCTGTCTTGATTTTGCACCAAGTCTCCATTTTGTCGAGAATGATTACGGTCTCCGAGGCGGACAAATCTCTCAAAATGGGGCTTTTTACCCCGCCCAACACTCTGACCGCCGTGCTGCCGGAAATATCGGCTGCCTGCCTCTGCTCCCACTCTGTATAAACCTGCATACGCTGCGGGCTCTCATACACCTGATAGTAGAAATTGGTGTACTGCTTAACAAAATCAGCCGCTATATAATAGGTGGTAACGTCGCCGCTGGTGCGGGAAAAGCTCAGCATATATCCTGCATCCTGAGGCGCGCCGTTTACCTGAAACGCATTGGTGCCGATAGGAGTCCTTATAATATCCGTGGGCGTCGTATAGAGAAGAAGCTGCTCCACCGAATCCACATAGAATCTGTCGTTAAAGTAACGGTGTACCGTTGCAAGGTCAAAATAGCATACACCATCCTTCATAACCGCTTTCTCTTCCACCATTTCGTCCTGCAGGATAATCGACACTTCGTCCTCTTTTGTAATATGAAAGTATTCGTATAAGTCCGCTCTTTCACGGGAGTATGAGTATTTCTCGATAATCTTTGCCCCGAAAGCGACGGCTCCTATAATAATAATCAGTATAATGGCAATCAACACCGGTATGGCTTTTTTCATGGTTTAACAGCTTCCTTTCAATGTAACAAAAAATACAATTTTATTCCTTATTATAACAAACTATCCCTGCTTCGTCATTACCAATTTTGACAAAATACCTTAATATTTCATGAATATATTTCCATTCAGCGCATGCGCCGGCAAAGATACTTTTCAGGTTCAGAAGCCGAAAAAGCTGACGGCAGAGAGGCATTCCTGCAAAAGCATCCGCTTACTCCGGCTTCCTTCCCTTCCCAGACAGACTCTGGAGGCACTGACAATTACTTCCAGTCCGTTATTCTGTCATATCGCAGCTCTTTTAATCTGCCTTCCTCGTCGAGCACATAATCCGCCATATAGATGGCGTCTTCACAGACGCATTTATCTGCAATCACTTCCGGCGACGCCGGCTTTCCTTCCAGATAAAGACTGACGCCGGACCTTCTGACACACTCGAGCTTTTCCTTCAGGCGCTGCTCTTCTTTTTCATACACACAATTTCCTCCTTTGCCGTCGGCACATTCGGTATAACCATAAAGAGTCCGTGATATAATTTTCCCGAAATACTGCCTTCTTTTGTAAATTTCTGCATATACTAAGATGCCCCGACCGTACAAAAAATACTAAAACCACCTGAAAAATTGAATTAAAACGAGCAAAAAATTTGGAAATAATTAAATTAGAGACAGACACATAAGCCTGCAAGACATCCGCATACTATAGAAGTACCTTTTCTGCGGACA
>CAMWUP010000084.1 GCA_947177465.1 uncultured Lachnospiraceae bacterium | reverse complement strand
GAAGTATTTCCCATGCCCGTCTGTCAGCTTCCTTTTCCTCATAAAACCGCACATTGCGGTTACGGATATTTCCTGTCATTCCTGCACCTTCTTTCTAGCTGCACTTTTTGTTGTGGCGCAAAATCATGTAACAGTAATATTCATATCCCTTTGCAGTCGCACAGATATCGTGATTAAAATGCGTCCTCTCCCGGTTATATTCCCCGACAGCTTCCACGATTCTTGCGCCGCCGCCCATAAAGTGAAGCTGCATAAGGCTTTCATTATATTCATAATCCTTCAGCTTCTGAAAAATCTCCTGTACATAGGAAACTGCTGCTTCTTTCATGAGTGAGGCATAAGGCTCTGCAATATCCGTTTCCCCTGTCCTCAGATAATTTTCAATGACCTCGTTCATCAGGTTTGTTCCCGTTTCGTCCAACACCTTATTGCGGATACGCTGCATGCACTGGAAAACACCGAGTTTCTCTGTCCATGATTTACTCTCCATCGCCCTTCCATTGTTTAAATACATAATGTTCATTGTTCCGTTGCCAATGTCGGCAAGTAAATTCATCCCTTTAAAATCTTTCAAGTTTTCCGCCACCGCAGAATAGCATTGCGGCATGACAGTACATCCGGCAATCTCAACCTCGTACTGTCTGCCTTTATAACGAAATTGCACAATCTTATTCTGCATCAGATATTGACGGAAAGATTCTCTCTGCGCCTGCACCCACTTCAACGGAAGTCCTGCTGCAAGATGCACTCTGGCAGAGGTTAATTCCCTTGCGTTCAGTTCTTTTGCGATTGCCGCAAGCGTCAGGATATAATTATCATCATCCGACTGCTTTTCAGCGATAAAGCTCTTATGACCTTCCCCGATAATATAGAAATATCCATCATACTCCAAATAATCTTTACTGAAAGTTGGCGCTTTCTCACTCTTGATCAGCGCTGTTGGAAATACCCTGTGTGCTGTTTTGATATTCCCATATCCATGATCAATTCCTAAAATCAATGTTCCATTCATGTTATATTCTCTTATATTCGCCATAATTTTTCCCTCTCTTTTCGTTTTGATTTAGTGATAACAGTAGACAACATCTTGAAGAACCACTTCCTCTGCCATTGCCTTAGCTTGTTCCCGAAGCTGCCACATTTCCATTGTAGAGTCCGGATTCTCCGGTTTATGCTTCTGTAAATACTGCTGCATAATCCTTTCCAACATTTCATTTGCTTCTTCATTTACTTCCGCTGCCTTTTGCTTCAACTGCCCTGTACGAACCAAATCATAATATCTCTCCGGCTGGTTTTCTTTTAGATACTTTTTCCATAAATCTCCGTATTTTCCTGCAAACACATCCTGCATTGTTTCTGTTTGCTCTTCATCAATATGGATGTTTGGATATAAGACACCATCTATCTCTGTGTAAGTGCCACCCATTTGTTCAAATATTGATTTTTCTCTGCTCATTTTCGCATCCTCCGTTTCTGCTATCCAATTTACAAGTTTCATTAAAAATGACAGACACTTGTATGCCTGCCACTACATCAGATAATTCTTCTCCATAGATTGTGCTTCCTGTGAACAATAATTTTAAATTGTTTTTTCACACAAATACATCATTACATCAGTCAGATTTGTACACCATTTTTGACACCAATTTTTCTTCAAACTACACCATTCTGCGATAAGTTATGATACTTTTCCCAAAAATCAAAAGTGGTTAAACCCTTGTAAAATCGCTATTTTTCAAGATTTCAAGCCACTTTCTTTTCCCTGTTTAACATTTGTTTCGGAAATGTTAATTTGTATTACTTGTTTCAGTTCTTCTCGCTATTTTGCTTTATGTATGATATACTTTATTTGGGAAATTTTGTTACAAATTTTCTTGTGATGTGCCTAAAAAACTAAAATACAAATAGCAATGGGGGATAATTTATGTCTAATATTGAAACATATTATTTAATTGATTTTGAAAACATTAGTGATAACGATCTGTATTGTTCCAATAAATTAAGCTCTCATGACCATATACATATATTTTCTACTGAAAATGCCCCTAAAATCAGCATCAAAACCCTTTCATCCTTTCATTTGGCTATACAACATTCACATATAGTTCCTGCCAAAAAACAATCTTTAGATATGCACCTTGTTTCTTATCTCGGTTATTTAATCGGCAAAAATAGCAGTAACAAATACAAATATATAATCATAAGTAAGGATACTGATTATGATAATATTATTTCTTTTTTGCATGAGCTAAGTTCCGCCGTTATTACACGTCAAGCCCAAATTGATTTGACCGTCAAAAAAACCTCTTCCTCAAATTCTAAGGCTGTCAAAACTATCAAAAACAATGCATCTGCTCTTTCAAAAAAGAAAGCCCAACTCAACACCGACGTCCAAAGAGCAGTCAGCACTGCCGGTTACGCGCAACCAGTCATCAGCAAAGTTGCCTCCATCGTTGTAAATCACTATGGTGAAGACAAATTTTCCAGCAATGTACACAACGAACTCCGAGAAGTTTACACTGATTATCTTGATATATATCAGATTATCAAACCAATCATAAACAAATATTCTTCTCTGAACGGCAGAAAAACCACTACCTCTCCTCAATATAATAGTGAAATCCAAAAGCTATTAAGTAAAGCCAAATTTAATAATGACATTATATCCCATGTCGCTTCACTTAGCTGCAGACATCATAATGAGAAAAATGCAAAACAGACCATTTACCAATCCATCATTGCAAGATATGGACAAACGCAAGGACGCAACATTTATAACCATATAAAAAATAGTATTTAGTTTTCTGATGGCAAAAAGTAAAATGCCGTTGACAAGGATGCTTCCTTGCCAACGGCAGACTGCTGCTTTTGCATAAAACCCGACATTTAATCCATGCATATTAAATCATATTCTTTTGTACCAAATCCCAGTTCAGCAGCCGCGTCAATGGTATGCGTGCCATGAAGAGACTCTACCCGATGCAGGAAATGATCTCTGCCGGGGTCATCTGACTGATAGATTAAATCCATGCATGCCTGGTCAAGAGCCACAGGGTCCAAAGATGATAAAATACCGATGTCCGCCATACATGGGTCCTCTGCCACCGCACAGCAGTCACAATCCACAGACAGATTGCACATCATATTCACATAAGCAATTTTTCCTTTGAAAAGCGCTGCTACGCTCTGGGCTGCATCCGCCATGGATTCACAGAATACATCCTGTTCGGCCATATGCTCCCATACGATATTCTGGTCCGTGATAAGCCCTCCGGAATGGATAAGGCATTTGCCCACGGTAGAGGCACAGCCAATGGACAACTGTTTTAAGGCTCCGCCGTATCCGCCTGCCGGATGGCCTTTGAAATGGGATAATACCAGCATTGAGTCATAATTGGCTATATTTTTTCCAACTAAATTCTCCTTAAGTACTTTGCCATTTGAAACCGGCAGCACCATATCCGGTCCTTCGGAATCCATGATATCAACATCAAAATATTTTGTCCAGCCGTGAGCGGCTATCAGCTTCTGATGCTTTTCCGTGGAATTCCTCTCACCGGCATAAGCTGTATTACATTCCACAATGGTACCTTTCACATACTCCACCATCGGACGCATAAACTCCGGATGAAGATAATTCTGATTTCCTGCCTCTCCGGAATGTACCTTAACCGCCACTTTACCCGGCAGATTCATACTTAATGCTTTGAACATTTCCACCACTGTTTCAGGTGTGATTTTTTTCGTAAAATACACTTTTGATTTTTGCATTTTTCCTCTCATTCCGCCGCACATGCGGCATCTTAGCTGTTATTTTCTATCCTAAAATGCCTTTGATGGTGGATAAAAGCTTCTCCATGTCGACAGGCTTTATCAGATAGCCCTGAATCTTTAAGTGCAGCACTTCCCTAATCTTATTTTCCTTCGTGACGCCGGTCAGAAAGACAACCGGCAAATTCTTGGTTCTCTCATTGGCACGGATTTTCTCCAGCACGGCGGGACCGTTCTCTGTCGGCATTTCATAATCTAACAGCACCAAATCCGTAGTCTTTGTCTCCAGAAATTTTAATGCCACCTTGCCGTTGATTGCCGTAGCCAGCTCGTACCGCCCTGCCAGATAGGTCTTCAGCATCCGCAGTATTCTACTGTCATCGTCCACAATCAGAATATGCTTCTTGCGTTTTCCTTCCATTGACGCTTCCTCAATAGAAGCTGTTCCCGCCGCAGACGTATCCTCATTGCCATCAGGCTCGTCATACCCCTTTTTCTCCTTCAGCATGCCGATAATAGCTCTTGCTATGGCCTGCGCTGAAATAGGCTTATGGAGTACCAAAGGGTGCATCAGCGGGGCAATCTTTGCAAATTCATTACATTCCTCTGCATCTCCTACAATAACAAGCGGAATGTCGCGTTCTGATATCTGCCGCTCTATATTGGCAAAGCGCTGCAAATCGTCAAGCCTCTCCTGAAAAAGGCAATATACAAATACATCCGGCTGCACATAGGTAATATGACTCATAATATCATCATAACGTTCCGAAGTACTGATACACTCGAACTCCGAATCCATGTAAGTAAAGAACTCATTGATGATTGTTTTGTTATTTCCAGTGAGTAGTACTTTATACCTCATAGATATCCCTCCACTGTTTGAAACCTTTCTATCCTTTCATTTTAATACCTTTTTCCATTCCGTCAAGACCGTTTCACAGGTTTCTACATCCAACCCTTCCACCGCCTCTTTCATCCGTGTCAAATATTGCTCCTGCCCTTTGGGAATCCGTATTTTATCCAAATTTTCCACCACATCATCCATCGCATCCATATCCAGATTATCAATGGCTTCCTCCATACCGTTCAGCAGACGCAATACCGTTGCGCCATCATACGCATCCTTCAAGCTTACAGCCTTGACCGGCGACTCCAGATATTTCTCCAGAATCGGTTCATAATCCTGATATTTCTGCAGCATCTCTTCATGATGTGCAAGTATATATGTTATGTCATTCTCGTTGCCTGCCTGCTCCATCCGGGCCGCCAGCTCTGACAGCTCCACCGCCCCCACCTGCTTGGAAAAGCTTTTCAACGCATGTGCCTCGATGGTATAGTTTTTCCAGTTTTTTTCTTCAAAATGCTGCTGTATCAGCTTTGTCTTTCTCGGAATGCTTCTGGCATACTCTCTCAAAATCTGCCAAAACAATTCCTCGCTTCCTGCAAGTCTCATCGCCGATGCTACATCCAGCTTCGGAATACTTATCTTCTCTGCAATACGTTTCAGCCTCTCCTGCCTCTGCTCTTTCTTTTCTCCCTCTCCCTCAACTCTCTGTATCTTTTCCGATGGCAGCCACTGCTTTAGCTTGGCTACGATAACCTTCAGCTCTATGGGCTTCGCCACAAAGTCATTCATGCCTTCTACCAGAAACATCGCCTGCGATTCCTCCATCACGTTCGCAGTCAGCGCAATAATGGGAACATTATCATAGTCTTCATGGAAACGGCGGATAATACGCGTTGTCTCTATTCCATCCAGCTCCGGCATCATATGGTCCATAAATATCAAATCATAATGCTTCCTCTCTATCATTTCAAGAGCCTGCTTTCCGCCGGATGCCTTGTCAATCTTCATCTGCAGAGGCGCCAGTATTCCTTCCGCCACCATGAGATTCGGCACATTGTCGTCTACGACAAGGATTTCCGCATCCGGTGCAATAAATTCAAAGTTTTCCTCCGAATCCTCCTCTCCGCTGTCCAAATCCTCATGTGACAGTATTTTGGAGAGCGCCATAATGTGAAGAGGCTTTTGAACTGCTATCACGTTTTCCTGAGATGGTTTTATCTTTTCGCCAAATCCGGTTATCCAGACCCCCGTGATACGGGGATGCGCTATCATATAATCATATGTAACGGATGCATAACTATTGTCCTCCAGTTCGATAAAGAAAAACTCGACGTTTTTCTCTTCTAAAAGCTTTAAGTCCTCTCTTTCCTGCACCAGCAGACACTCCACATGCAATTGCTCCAGCATTTTTTTCATATTGGCCCGCATATATTTATTGGTACAGAAAAGTCCTGCTGCCGTTGAAGTCTCCTTCTTAATTTCTACGGAAGGCATGCCATTTATCACAAACTGGGGAATCTCAAAGGAAAAACGGCTTCCTTTTTCATATTCGCTCTCTACACTGATACGCCCGTTCATCAGCGTAACTAACTGCTTTGAAATGGCAAGCCCCAGACCGGTTCCCTCAACATTACGGTTTCTCTTGCTGTCCAACTGCTGGAAAGACTGGAATAGTTTTCCTATGTCCTCCTTTTTAATACCGATTCCCGTATCTTCGACCAGAACCTTTAGCATAATTTCACGGTCTGATATCTTCTCATATCCGATTGAAAGATAAACATACCCCTTTTTTGTAAATTTTACCGCATTGTTTGCCAGATTGATTATAATCTGCCGGATACGGATGCTGTCTCCCATCAACTGCTTTGGAATGTCCGGCGCCACATCCACCAAAAACTCCAGCTTCTTATCTCCGATTCTGGTCATAATGACACCGGCAATATCCTTTACAATGGAAAAAGGCTCATATTCCGTCAGATTGATATCCATCTTCCCCGATTCAATCTTTGAAAAGTCAAGAATATCGTTGATAATGGCAAGCAGGGTTTTTCCGGAAGCCATAATCTGCTTGATATACCTTCTGGCTGTGGTCGGCAGCTCCTCCCTCAGTGCCATCTCCGCCATACCGATTACCGCATTCATAGGGGTACGAATCTCGTGACTCATATTCGCCAGAAAATCCGACTTCATATGGGCCTCCCTTTCTATTGCACTGTTCATTTGCAAAGTTTTATACCGTTCATATGCCATTTTAAAGAGCAAATCAGCCATGTTATACAAAAATTCTACCGTATGTGTTAATTTATCCTCTGAAATAATCGGGATTTTCTTTGCAGCCGCTACATATTCCTCCGGTGAAATACCCAATTCTTCCGCATACGCCCTGACCTCCTCCTCAGGCATGGGCTCATGCAGAACCTGCCCGCCGAAAATACATCCCAAATACTTCCCTTCCATTATGATTGGCACTGCATAATCCTTCAGCCCCGCATGACAGGTATACAGCTTCATTCCGCCGTTTTCCATCGCCAGTTCTGCACCTTGCTTATCACAAAGCCGGCATCTTTTCGCCCCCTCTTTGGAGCCCTTTGTATATTTATAACAAAACTCACAGTTAGAGACATGCTTTGTCAGTGCCACTCCGTTCTCATCAGAAATCCCTGTTGAAATACCCAATGCGGAAGAAAACGTGTCCTGTAGTCGTTGAAGAGTCTCCGCATCAAAAAGGTCCGTCAAACGCATCTGTTCCATACAAATACCCTCCTGTTATCTTATTTATTTATTCATTTCATCAACAATATCCTCCGGCTTTGCCGTCATTTCCACCCAAGCCGGAATAAACCCGCTTTTTATTGCATTGCGCACGGACTTGATATTGGACCATGCCGAGCAGTAAAAAGGAACTTTTCCTCTCTTTAAAATTTCCACGCCCAAGGTGCTGGTCAATGCGGCCGCAATGCCCTGCCTTCTGTATTTGGGCAGCACATCAATGCCTATCTGCCACATGGTATCGCAGTCAGCCGAACAGCCTGCCAGACCCACGAGTCTGCCGCAATCGTATGCGCCAACACCCAGCACATCCAATTCTTTTCTGTTCTCACATAAAGCATTGCTCCATTCGGGGCGGTACAGTCCTGTAAAATCAGTCTGCTGCAATAATTTTAATTCATACTTACAAGGCAGAGCATGTAATGTTTCGACGTCCGGCAAAAAATATTCCGCCATAAAACATATTTTCTGCCCTTTTTCTGAAAGTCTCTCATTGAGCCAATGCATGTTAGGCGTTTCAAAGCATCGATAGAGCTCATATTTTTTAATGTATTCTTCTATTACAGTCTCTTATACACATAGGACGCAGCCGACGACTCCATACGAGTAGA
>CAMWUP010000083.1 GCA_947177465.1 uncultured Lachnospiraceae bacterium | reverse complement strand
TCGTGGGCTCGGAGCTGTGTATATGAGACAGGGTTTAACACGCGGTTATATAGACGGGTATCCGACTTTTACAGGGCAAGGGGCGGATGGGCTGGTGGTATTGGGGTATCCGAAGGACAGCTTTTGGAAGCATATGTGGCCAAGCTGGGATTACAATTTAATCGCCAACTTGCCAAAAATCATCCTTTATGCCCTGGCGATTAATGTCGCGTTGATTTTTATTATTTATGCGACTGCCAATGCCGGGCTGTTAAAATCTGTAAAGCCGATTGTAAACGGAATACAGGCGCTTCCTACAAAAGAAATTGTTTGTATACGAGAAAAGGGATTACTGTCCGAGCTTGCGGCAAGCATCAACAAAACCTCGGAAATTTTACAATCGCAAAGCAGACAGCTCCGTAAAAAAGAAACCGCGCGGGCAAATTGGATTGCGGGTGTATCGCACGACATACGTACACCGCTGTCAATGGTAATGGGTTATGCCGGTCAGTTGGAAAGCGATATGCGTTTACCGGAGGAGGATCGCCGGAAAGCGATGGTTATCATAAAGCAAAGTAAAAGAATGAGGAATTTGGTCAATGACCTCAATCTGGCTTCTAAATTGGAATACAATATGCAGCCAATCAATCCTAAAAAAGAAAATATGGTTGCTATAGTACGACAGGTTGTTGTTGATTTTATAAATATGGATATTGATGACAAGCATCCGATTGAGTGGCAGACAGACGAAGCCTTAACTGTCTGCCTTGTAAACGCTGATAAGGAGCTGATAAAACGAGCTGTCAGCAATCTGATTCAAAACAGTATAAATCACAATGAACAAGGCTGCAAAATCTATGTCTGTATGCTGGCTGAAGGTGACAAATGTATAGTTACCGTTGCCGATGACGGTAAAGGGGCAACAGAGGAACAAATAGAGCGGCTCAACAATGCCCCGCATTATATGGTCTGTGATGAAAATACATTGGAGCAGCGCCACGGCTTGGGATTGCTGATTGTCAAACAGATTGCGGCGGCACACGGCGGTGTAACCAGTATCGGACATAGCGCATACGGCGGTTTCTCTGTGAAACTTGTATTGCCGGTACAGGAATAGAACTCTATAAAATTTTTCTTTATGGCTTGCAGTCAAAATTAAAATACGCTATGATATAAATAACAGTTTGCAATTCGGAAAAGACAGAGTTAAATATTGACAACAATTATTGCGAAAGGAAGATGAATATGATTTCCAGCCAGGTTATTCAGACAAGCATTGAGGAATTAAAGGCGATTACCAAAGTGGACCTTTGTGTGTATGACGTGAGTGGTGGACTGACGGCAGGCACGATGGATATGTCGGAGATAAACAATACGCTGATAGTGGGTTTTGCCAATTCACCGGCGGACAGTCAGGTGATTGGAGCGCATCATCTTCTGAAGGTTCTCGATGACGGCGAGCTTTTGTATGTGCTTGTGGCAAGAGGACTCAGCGACGACGTTTATATGGTAGGAAAGATTGCGGTCTGCCAGCTTCAGAATCTGATTATTGCATACAAGGAACGTTTTGACAGGAATAACTTTTTTCAGAATCTTTTACTGGACAATCTGCTTTTGGTTGATATCTACAACCGCGCCAAAAAACTGCATGTGGAGGTTACGGCTCCCAGAGCGGTCTTTCTGGTAGAGACAAAAATGGAGAAGGATGGCATTGTCACAGAGCTTTTAAAGGAGATGTTTTCTTCCCATAGCGGAGACTATATTACCGCAGTGGATGAGCGCAGTGTGATACTGATAAAGGCATTGGAAGAAAATTACACGCAGGATACTTTGAGTCAGGTTGCCAACACTATCGCGGATATGACGAACTCGGAGGCAATGTTGAATGTAAAGGTGGCATATGGTACAGTGGTATCTGAGCTGAAGGATGTATCCAAATCCTACAAAGAAGCGAAGATGGCATTGGATGTAGGCAAGATATTTTATGCGGAAAAGAATGTGATTGCGTATAATACGCTGGGAATCGGGCGTCTGATTTATCAGCTCCCTGTTAATCTGTGCCGGATTTTTATACAGGAAATTTTCGGTGATAATATGCCGGAAGAGGTGGACGATGAAATGCTGAGCACGATTAACAAGTTTTTCGAGAATAATCTCAATGTATCAGAGACGTCGCGGCAGCTCTTTGTACATAGAAATACGCTGGTGTACAGGATTGAGAAGCTGCAGAAGAGCACCGGACTGGATATTCGTACCTTTGACGACGCACTTACCTTTAAGATAGCCTTGATGGTAGTGAGTTATATGAATTATCTGGATTCGTTGGAATATTAATGAAAAGTAAATGGCGCAGACAGTCTTGCAAAGCTGTTTGCGCCGTTTGTTTTCAATGTGTTATTGTTTCCAACGCTTCAAATTCGGCAGTTTTTTCCGAAGCAGTTCCCTTGCTTCTTCTTCGGATGCACAATTGCCGTCTTGTAGCAGAAACGGAATACAACTTTCAATTGCCTCGTCAAGGGTTTGGTCTTTGGTAAAGTCTCCATCTGCATAACAGTACTTACAATACTCTTTGTTTGCACTGCCGTCGGCATTTGTGCCGAAGTCTCCCTCGTTCATTTTCATTCCACAGCTTTGACAAATGTTCTCAGTCATATGATAGCCTCCCGTCACTTCAATAATATTGTTGTCGGGGTCGGTCAGATGAAAATAGTGATAGGTTGGATACGCTTCCATTATCTCGGTGACATGACCGATATTGAGCGCTTTGACCCGTTCGTATTCCAACAGCAAATCTTCAACCCAATAATTCTGAACAAACTTGTATGGACTGTTCAAATCGGTACAGTGCCCTATAAGATTGTCTTCGTTCATGAGAGCAATGCACTTATTGTCCACATAGAACTCTACAAATTTATTACCGCTCCGGCACCTGCTATCGACTTTGGTATCAAGAAATGTTTCGTAAAAAGCCACTGATTTCTCAAAGTCCTTGACTACAAGATAGACGCTTCCTAAATGCAGGGGATTTTTCTTTTCTTCCGTATCTTCGGGATTCCTAAGCAAAAGTGTATCTGTCGAAACGTCAAACAATTCGCTCATCCTTATAATTTTCTCTACATCAGGTATAGCTTGTCCCAGTTCCCATTTGGAAACGGATTGGCGGGAAACCTCAAGCATTTCTGCAAGACGCTCCTGCGTCAGTCCTTTTTGAATGCGTATGCGCTGTATCTGTTCTCCTATTGTCATAATGACCACCTCCATATGTATTATGGCATGTAGAATAGAATTCCTCAACCAACCCGACGTGGAACTTTTGGCAACCGCCAGTTGCGCGGTTTTGAGAGTCCGGCTAATGTTCGCAGTTCTTATAAATATTTTTCAACTGCCTGTTCTACGGCATCATATCGTGGCAGTGCAAGCTGTTCTGTTAGTATCTTATAAGGATCTGTTTCGCCCGTGAGGACCATCTTGGCAATCATAGGAGAGAAACCGCTCACAAGTGCGACGCCAAGCGCATTTTCTTTGATGGGAATGGTAACTGTCCGGCCGCAGATATGCCAAAATATCAGTCTCGGCAGGCGGTAGCCATATTGGGAATAGCGTCTGGCAAATGTGTCAAACAGTTTTTCATCGGGAGCTATCCATGTATTTGCGACATGGCGTCTTGTTGCAGGATCAAATTCCATGTCAGAAAGAATCAGCAGATTGGCGGGAAGGTCAGCCTGCGTCATATGGTTTTTCACGGCAGTCAGAAGAATCAATTCAAACACGGCTTCCAAATCAGTATTTGCCACTTCGTTGTAATGCAGCGCAATTTCTATTTTGTCATGTAGTGTTTTTCCTTTGGATAAATCCACAAGCTGCGGGTTTTGACTGAAGGAGATATAGCAGTCCTTAAACTGTCCCGTACAGCGTTCGGAAAAGTAAACGGCGAGTGCGTTTGCCACATCGAGGCAGGATACATTTGTTTTTCCTATGCGGCTGGTCATGCTGCCGGAGCCGTCGGCGATGCAGAGTGTATTTCCGGCTCCCTGTACGTAATCGGGCAGGGCACGCCACAGCTCTTCCAGCGTAGTGTCAACGGGCCGGAGCGCCGGAAAATACGTAGGTTGGCTTTCCATATAGGAATGCACAATATCATGTGGAAACAGCACATCTGCGTGGATTTGTTGTTCTCCTTTTTTGACAGCGCCGAGAAATTCCCTGCGGCGCTCTTCGTCGTTTCGCAGAAATGCCCTGTTGTAGATAAGATTGGCTCTGGAAGGAACGGCTTCATAACGGATATCAGCCCATTTCCCACTGCTCATCATAACCTCCACGACCTTCAGGTATTTTCTGAAGGCAGAGAGCATCTGACGGTATTCCTTCGCTGTCATGGAGAATTTATTTGCAAGTATGCGTGCCATTTGCTTTGTTTGTTCGGAAGATGCATTTTCCGAGGGAAGCCATTTGGCACAGAGACTGATGGGAGCGCCGCTTTCCATGTTTATGCGGTCTTCCGCAAGCTGTCGTGCAAGCATGGCGGCAGCCTCTTTTGCAAGGGGCGTCTGCATAAGCGAAACCACGATGTCCCATCTTGTGTATTCCGGTATCAAGGGCATAAGCGCTCTTGCCATTTCGGTGTGGTTTTGCGCCAGATAAAGAAAAAGCGTCCGAAAGAGCCTTCTTTCGCCAAGCCCCTGCCTGACGTCACCGGCAAAGAAAAGCCACTTTATAGCAAGAACGGTATTTTCATAGTATGCTTTAACAAATTTATCCGCAATTTCATCCGGAGAAGCATTTCGCAGCGAAGAAACGGCGAAATTCAAATCAAGCAGAGCCTTGCCTGTAGTCCTATAGCCTGTGGCGCCTTTTTCGGTCACGGAAGCGTTGTACTCATTATTCAGAACATCCTTAAGCTTCTGCATGAACCCCATTGCGTTTTCCTCCATCTGCAATTTTGGTAAACAGGGCTAGTTGGATTCGAACCAACGACAAGGGGAGTGACAGTCCGCTGTAAAGTTGCTGCAAGAGCTTTTGACAAAGCTCCTTTTTCCTGCTCTACCAACTGAGCTATAGCCCTAAAAACAGGAGCGGCCGGAAAGGATTCGAACCTTTAAAACCATTAAAAAGTTGCTGCAAGTGCCTTTTACAAGACACATCTTTGATTTGCCCGGCTGAAGAGTCAAGCCGCAGCCGCTCCATATGCCAACTATAGCATATTTAGGGAAAGAAGGCAATGAGAGTTGTCTTTGACAGGTATGACGCTTGTAGTGGCTGCAATAAAGTGATAATATTTAATAAATAGTCATTATTGTATCAATAAAAAGTAATTTATAGTATCCATTGTTTTTATCAGGAGGTTTCCATGTTTATTTTCGCAAAAATGATAGTGAAACACCATATAAAGCGCAGTTATATGATAATATTTGGCATTGCCTGTTCAGTGGCGATGATGTTCTGCATGATACAAATGGGAGATAGTATTATCAACAAATACAAAGAGCAGGCATTGGGAACCAACCGGTATGATTTTCATATCAATGGTCTGACAAAAGAGCAGGCAGATTGGTTAAAGGGAGTACTTGATAAAGAGGAAATAGAAGCGTCAGGAATCCTTTATAGTGATTACTGTGAAATGCAAATGAAACCGGAAATGCTTCAGAAAATGGAGTTTCAGATATTTGCGGGAACAAAAGAAGGATTGGAAGAGCCCGGTCTGCGGCTTCGTGAAGGAACATGGTGTGAACTGCCGGATGAAATCGTTTTGGAGCAATATGTATGTGAACTGCTGGGAAGTCAGCTTGGCGATGAAATAACAGTTATTTGTAGTCTGTCAGGAGAAACCTATTGTTTCCGACTGGTCGGAGTCATGGAAAACACACCGGTTTTATTAAGCAGCGACTGGACGAGAGGATTTTTGTGCGTTTCACTGGAGTTTCTATATGATGCAGGATTGGTAACGCCGGAAGCAGAAGAATATAGCCTAATTATTACGGTAAATTCCGATATTGACGCCTATGATAATGAAAAAATATATGAACTAGATATGAAAGCCCGAGAATTACTCGCAGAACCTTATGGGATAAATTATTATGATACGGTTCAGAGAGCACTTAACGGGCAGGCAACGGAGGAAGAGAAGGATGTTGTAGGGAAAATCGGTGAAATAATTGGATTTAATCATTCGAAAACAGAAAATATTGCGGAATATGCGTCGCAGTCAGAAGCCGGTAAAGCATTAAAGGCATTTGTGATATTGATTGCCGTTGCCATGGTATTCTTGATTTTTAACAGTATGCACCTTACCATTGCCGAAAACACAAGAGAATTGGGAATGCTCCGCTGCATTGGAATGGATTATAGACAAACCGGTCTGGTTGTATTTACGGAAAATATTTTTTACTGCATCTTAGGGTACGGAATTGGAGTTGTTTTGGAAATGTACTGAATCAGGTGCTTGCAAAAAATATTCTTTATTACCTGACTGGCGATTACGTAAAAATCTGGCAGCTTGGAAGCAGTTATCTGCTGACGGCAGTTGTTGTCCTGATTTCTCTGGTCCTGGCGTTTGTATTATCCGTACATAAAATTTTGGTGCTGACTCCCATAGAAGCAAGTAAATATACGGAGGTAACTGTCAAAAACAAAAAAGTACAAACGATGGAGAAATGGTCTGCCGTAAATTTTGCCGGAAGAAATATCGGGCGGGAACGAAGCAAAAGTATGATTGTGATGATTTCCATGACTTTTTCCATGATGATACTGATGCTTATCATAAATACTGTCGGTTCTGTAAAACTACCGGAAAAGGATAAAAAAAGCAGATTTTCAGATTATGAAGCTTATGTGGCGCTTTCCGGAATGATGGATACTTTGGAAGGTATTTCTTCTGCAAAGATTACTTTTTCAGAAATGGAGGAAGTGAAGCAGATAAACGGCGTAGAGAAATTATATGCAATTGGTGCGAATCTTGATACGGAAGAAACCCTGTATTATGAAAATGGTAACAGGGTTCCAAATATCATTTACAATGATGCGATGTGGAAGTGGCTGTTAGAACAAAACGGGAAATCTGAATTTGGGGAAAAAGGACCGGATTCCATTTGCGTGATAACCGGAGCGTATGGAGAAGAAGAAAAAAGCTTCTCGATGAAATAGAAGAAACAGGTGCCATTGCTTATAGACTGGAAAATGGAAAAGAAGGCATTTTGAATGTTGATTTTGTGCTATATGCTGATTACATACCGGAGTATAAGGGAACGTCCGGTACTCCGGTTACGATTATCCTGACTGAAAAAGCTGCTTCGGAGATTTATACGGATTATAGTTATCTGGACGTGATGATAAAATGTAATTCTGATGCGGATGAAAAGACATATGCTGATATTGTCAGTATCTTTTTGGAGAATGAATATGCGATATGCGGGTCTTATGAGGTTGGCATGGAGAAGATAATTACGGATGCGCTGGCGATTATTTATATTGCTGCATTGATTGTCATTGCCACGGCGGTCACTGCGATTTTAAATATGATGATTATCATGAAAGCAAACCTAGTGCTCAGACGAAAAGAATATGGTATTTGGAGAGCTTTGGGGATGCCTTTAAAACAATTAAAAAGAACGATTAGCATGGAAATACTGTTAATGCTTCTTGCGTCTTATGTGATAGCTGTTGTGATTTCATTTCCGATTCAAGGCTATTTGTGTGACGTGATAGGGAACCGGAATACAGCTGGTATCCTATTAGGGTATCTTGGAGTCGGTGCCGTTTCTATATTGTTAGTGTACTTCCTAGTTATGTCGAATTTAAAATTTAAGGAAACAAATCAGATTATGGAAGACATCAGGGAGGAATAAGGATGAGCTTAATCGAATTGAAAAATGCAGTAAAGGAATACGCTGCAGGGGATATTACAGTACGCGCGTTGAATGATATCAACCTTACAGTGGAGCAGGGGGAAGTAATTGTCGTTTTGGGAGAAAGCGGTTCGGGGAAAAGCACCATGCTTAATGTTATGGGCGGACTGGATGCCCTGACATCAGGGGAAATCTTTTTAGAGGGAAAGCCCTATACAAACTTTAAGGATGTGG
>CAMWUP010000082.1 GCA_947177465.1 uncultured Lachnospiraceae bacterium | reverse complement strand
GATATATTATATTATATGAAACCGAACCTGTCAACTAAAAAATTCATATTTTACCAGCATAAGCCCACAGGCCGGCGCTGTGGGTCCGGCTTTGGTTCTGTCACACGCTGCAAGCGCTTCTTTTACCGCTTCGGGAGACCATCTTCCGCGCCCGACTTCCATCAGCGTTCCCGCTATAATCCGCACCATATTATACAAAAAGCCGTTTCCGCAGATGCGGATAACGACGTCTGCGCCTTCCTCCGCTACCTCGACGGAGTAAATGGTTCGCACTGTGCTTTCCACCACGGCTGCCGCCGCGCAAAAAGCTTTAAAATCATGCTCTCCAATCAGATACAGCGCCGCCTCCCGCATTTTGTCAACATTCAAAGTATGATAGGTAAAGCAGGAATAAAGCCTTTTTACCGGTATGGGGAACTCTCCTCTCGTAATCCGGTATTCGTAGGTTTTTCTGCTCGCGCAGTGCCTTGGATGAAAATCCGGCGCTGTCTCCTCTGACTTCTGAATCCTGATATCCTCCGGCAATCTCGCGTTTAGAGCATAGGCAAGCTTCTCCGCCGGAATCGTTGTGTCGGAATCGAATACCGCCACATTACAGAGGGCATGGACGCCGGCATCGGTCCGGCTCGCCCCGATGACATGGATGTCCTCCCGCAAAAGCCCGCTTAGGGCGCGATTCAGTTCCCCTTCTATGGTCGGGCAGTTTTTTTGCACCTGAAAGCCAGCATAAGCAGTGCCGTCATATGCGACAGTCAGCATAAAGCGTTTCAATTCTTTTTCTCCCTGATTCCTTAATCCTGTATGTTGTCCAAACCGTTTAAATCAATCAAATCCGTCTCCGCAAGTGTACCCGCTGTCGTGATTACCTGCTCTTCCACAGGCGCTTTCGCTATCATATTGGGCACTCTGTCCACCACAATGCTGCCTGCAAGATAAGCAAAGAGCAGCAGATACGCCGCCACATCCCGCCTTTTGTAGATAAGCGGCTTCATCTTGGTTCTGCCTGCGCCGCCCCTGTAGCAGCGCGCCTCCATCGCCATCGCCAAATCGTTGGCACGCCTAAACGCCGCGATAAACAGCGGCACCAAAAGCGGTACCATCGCCTTGGCCTTTTTAAATATGTTGCCACTCTCAAAGTCTGCGCCTCTGGCTATCTGCGCCTTCATGATTTTGTCCGTCTCTTCCATCAGAATCGGAATAAAACGAAGCGCGATTGACATTATCATAGCGATTTCATGCACCGGCAGGCGAAACAGCTTTAACGGGCTCATCGCTTTCTCCATGCCGTCTGTCAGATTGTTGGGCGTCGTTGTCAGCGTCATCAGGGAAGAGCCGATAATCAGCATGGTCAGCCTGATTACCATAAATACGGCAATCCGGATGCCTTCTTTTGTGATATGCAGCTTCCAGATAGTCAATACCGTTTCTCCAGGCGTTAAAAACAGGTTAAACACCACTGTTATTAACAGCAGAAACATAATGGAACGCATACCTTTGATCATAAATTTAAAGGGCACCTTTGACAGCTTCACAACGGCAAACAGGAAAAGTGCTGCACACAGATACCCCCATATATTGTGAAAACAAAACAATGATATAATAAAAATAACAGTGCCTGCCAGCTTTACGCGCGGGTCAAGCCTGTGTATGACGGATTCCGTCTGATAATATTGTCCTAATGTAATATCCCTGAGCATTACAATAACCGTGTCCTTTCCGTCAGCGCGCGGAAAACCTCCTCCGCAGCCTCCTTTATGGTTGTGGCGTTTTCGTCCACACTAAGACCCGCTTCTTTCAGATTGTGCATAATATAAGTCACCTGTGGGGCGGCAAGCCCTACCTCCTCCAGCTCCTTATAATGCTTAAATACTTCCTTAGGCACATCATCGTACATGATGCTGCCATGGTTCATTACCAGAATACGATCCACATATTCCGCCACATCTTCCATACTGTGTGACACCAGAATGACCGTAATATTGCTCTCTTCCTTTAATTTGCATATCTGTCCCAGTATCTCTTCCCTGCCCTTCGGGTCTAAGCCCGCGGTAGGCTCGTCTAATATCAGCACCTCCGGCTTCATGGCAAGCACACCCGCAATTGCCACTCTTCGTTTCTGTCCGCCCGAAAGGTCAAAGGGCGACTGATAAAAACACTCGTCGGGAAGCCCTACTTTTTTTAAGGCGTCATATGCCCTTAGCTCCGTTTCCTTCTTTGACAACCCCAGATTTTTGGGTCCAAAGCATACATCTGAAAACACATCAACCTCAAAAAGCTGATGTTCAGGATACTGGAATACCAGTCCTACCTTGCTGCGCAGTTCTTTTTTATTAAAATCTTCGTCGTCTATATCCTGCCCGTTAAAATAAATGTTTCCTGACGTCGCACGGAGCAGTCCGTTTAAATGCTGCACCAGCGTGGACTTTCCCGAACCGGTATGTCCAATCAGTCCGATAAACTGCCCGTCCGGTATGACCAGACTGACATCATCCAGCGCTTTCACGGCAAGGGTGGTATCATCACCGTAAACATGGCTTACATGGTCTAATATAATCGGCATGACTACCTCCTTTCCCCGTGGCTGCGGCTATATTTTACAATTTCATCTGTCAATTCCTCTATGCTGAGAATACCGTCAGGCAATGCAATTCCTCTTTTCTGCAGCTCGTACGCCAAAAGCGTAACCTGCGGCACATCAAGTCGAAGCTCCTTCAGCTCCTCCACCTTGGAAAAAATCTCTCTCGGCGTGCCCTGCATGGCTACTTTTCCCTTATCCATGACAAATACGCTGTCGGCGTGGATAATTTCCTCCATATAATGTGTAATCAGAATCACCGTTACATTTTCCACATCGTTCAGCGCGCGCACTGCGCGTATGACCTCTTTTCTGCCGTTGGGGTCAAGCATGGCAGTAGGTTCGTCCAGCACGATACACTTCGGATGCATTGCCAGCACGCCCGCAATGGAAACCCGCTGCTTTTGTCCGCCTGACAGCTTGTTAGGCGAATATTTGCGAAACTTGTACATGCCGACGGCTTTCAGACTTTCCTCCACTCTCTGCCAGATTTCAGCAGTGGGAACACCCATATTTTCCGGACCGAAGCCTACATCCTCCTCTACCACCTGTCCGATTATCTGATTGTCGGGATTTTGAAAAACCATACCCGCCGTCTGCCTGATATTCCAGACCTCCGATTCGTCCTTCGTATCCCTGCCGTCCACCCATATGCTGCCCTCCGTGGGACAGAGTATTGCATTCATATGCTTTGCAAGCGTGGACTTTCCGGAGCCATTATGCCCTAAAACAGCAATAAAGTCACCCTGTTTAATCTTCAGAGTCACTTCATCCACCGCACGGGTGATGCCTTCTACATTGCCATCCTCATCACGCCTGATATATTCAAATACAAGCTTATCCGTCTTTATGATACTCATATAATAGTCCTCCATGCTTTCATACATGGCGCCGGTCAGATTCCCACGGGATACCTGCGCGCCTTCTATTGTACTAAACTTTTTCGGGAAATACAACCATTTTACAAAATAGCCGGATAATGATACACTTATTAAGTGCGGGCAGGCTGCCCTTGAATACTGCCGCCCGGAAATGAGGATTTATATGAAGAAAACGCCAAAGAACTTTTCCTTTCAAAACTTTGCCGCCGGACTGCCAAAGCTGACTACGGCAGGAAAGAGAGCGCTCTTAAAATACAGCGGTCTGCTGCTAATCATTCTATTACTTTTTACCTTTCTGTCCCGTGTTTTAGGTCGAAACGGGCAGACGCTTGCCCAGTACGGCGAAGCCAACCCCTCTTTGCAGAATGGTTCCGTTTCCGGCAATGACAATCCCTTGCCGGAATATGCGGATAACGGTAATTTGTCAGAGCCCGCTGACAGTCAGTCAGATAACAATCCGGCAGAGTCTGCTGACAGTCAAAGTAATGGCAGTAATATTCCCGCATGGGCGGTTTCCGAGGATGGGCTTACCGGCAACGGCGGTACGGAAAGTCCCGACCGTATCACCTACAAACCTGATTTTTATTATGAGCCTTTATCGGAAAATCTCATTACTTATATAACCGGCAGCTCCTATCCGGCTGACGGCTCCGCACAAATCAGCCTGTCAGAATTAAACTTTGTGCATATTCTGCACTACAATTTTGACGGGGAGATTTCAGAAGGCGAGTTAATTTGCAACAACGCCATTGCACAGGATTTGGTAGAAATTTTTTACGAGCTGTATGTTGCGGAATACCAGCTTGAAAAAGTGGTGCTGATAGACTATTACGATGCGGACGATACGACCTCCATGGTGGCAAACAATACCTCCTGCTTTAATTACCGGAACATAGACGACACGGACAACCTTTCCAGACATGCTTTCGGACTTGCCATAGATGTAAATCCTTTTTATAACCCTTATATCCGTTTTACAAAGGATGGCGGTCAGATAGTTTCGCCTGAAAGCAGCGAAGCCTACGCCGACCGCACACAAAATTTTCCCTATAAGATTGACGCCGACGACCTGTGCTGCCGCCTCTTTTTAGAACATGGCTTCACATGGGGCGGAAACTGGAACTCCAGCAAGGATTACCAGCATTTCCAGAAAATAATCAACTGATGAAGACAGCCTCCTTTGTTTAGGCGGATGCACACGGATTTGCAAAGGAATGTGCCGCTTCGCGGCGCAAATCCGGTGCGGGAAACGCTTTAATCAGCGTTTCCCTATAGCTTAAAGATTGCCATACTCTCATCTATCTTGTCGGCAATGCCCTTCAATTGCTCTGCACGCGCTGAAATATCAACAACTGCATTGGCAATTTCTATAATGGAAGCAGAGGTTTCCTCCGTGCTTGCTGCATTTTCCTCTGCTATGGCTGTCAGATTCTGCACTGAGTCCACTACGCTTACCTTCGCGTCATTCATCTTCTCAGCCTTATTTGCAATGCCCGCTATCGTTTCAATGGATTTTTCAATGCCCTTCAGAACTTCACCAAAGCACGCATCCGTCCTCACCACATTCTCACTCTGCTTGTCCATAATACCTCTGACAACATTCATGGTTTCCACGGATTTGTCAGAGTCTGCAATCAGGGCGGATATAATATTCTCAATCTGTTTTGCAGATTCATTGGACTGTTCTGCAAGCTTTTGAATCTGAGAAGCCACCACTGCAAATCCACGCCCCTGCTCGCCTGCCCTTGCCGCCTCAATGGAAGCATTGAGGGACAGAAGGTTGGTCTCCTCCGCAATGGAGGTAATCAGATTCGTTGCTTCTTTAATCTTCTGTGCCGACTGGTTTGTGGTATGGGTCTGTTCATAAATGACATCAATGGACTGTCTCGCTTCCTCATTGATTCGCTGCAGCTCATGCAGGGTATGGAAAGCTTCCTGCCCCAGCTTATGCATATTCTGTGCGCTCCGGTTCATTTCGTCCGCTTCATTGGCTGTCTCTTCCACCATAAATCCCATATTGACAACATTGTCCGTTGCGCTCTGTGTCTCCTCCGCCTGATTCGTTGCCCCTTCCGCAACCTCTTCGACTGCACGCTCCACCTGTGACAGGGAATCAGAAGTTTCCGCCGTCCTGTTCTGCAAATAGGAAGCTGCACCATTTAATTCATCACTCTGCGTCTTAATCACGGCAATCGTGCCGGAAAGCTCTTCTTTCAGACGCATAATCGCTCTGGTAATATTACCGATTTCGTCCTTTCTCCTAAGTACCGCCTTGTCAAGCTCCACATGCAAATCACCCTGTGCCACGTGCTCCAGCGCAACAGAGCCCTTCCGCAGTGCCTGCACCAGCCTGCGTACAATAAAGACAAGAAATACTGCTGCAAGCACTGCTGTGGCAAGCACAATGCCAATAATCAGACTTAAAATACTCTGAATCTGCGCCTTGGCATCTGCCCGCGGAATTCCGGCAAAAACCATGCCAACAGGATTCTCATTATTGTCATACAAAGGCAGATAATAGCCGTAATACTTTACCCCATAAAGATCTACCTCTTTTGAGAAATATTCGTTTCCGTTCTGTATTACCTCCTGCACTATCTCTTCACTTGCCTTTGTGCCAATCAAACGCTTTTCATTACTGTCAAGCAGAGACGTCATATAGCAGATATTGCCATAATATATCGTAATATCAATATCCGTCGCCTCTTTGATATTGTCCACAACCTCAGGCGTTTTGGTAATATTAAACTCTCCCTTACAGAATTTGTTATTCCTGTCCAGACCATAATCTCCCTCGTCAGCATAGTTCAGCGTATCCCGCATGGAAACAGCCGCACTCTTCAGTCCGGTCTCTATTGTGCCTGAAACCACGCTGTTTATCCGCGCATTGCTGAGCAATACAATGATAACCCCCAATACAGCAAGCGGTATCATAGCAACCATTAAAATTTTAGATTGAATTTTCATTGTAACTCTCCCCTCCCATTTGTTTACTTTGTCTCCATTATAATCTAATATGGATATTCTTTCTACATATTTCACAAATTTTTTGAAGAAAATTGCAAAGGCGGTGAGTTTACAGCAAACGGGGCGTTACTGGCGAGGGACGCCCGTACAGCGGGATACTTCCACGGATCCACGCTCCCGCTCGAAAAAAAGCGTAGCAGTGCTAAGCTCGAAAATACCTCGCTAAGCGCTGACGCTTTTTAACGGGCTCCGTGGAAGTATCCCGCTGTACAGGCTGTTACCCGCCGAAAAGACGCGGCGTTGTAAACTCGCCGCGTGGAGATGAAAAGAACGTCGCAATGGCAAATGTATGGACAAGTTATGCAGCTCCTGTTATCTTACACAGCGGATTTCTTGTTGTATACATACCGCTGCTTTTACAGCAAAACTACTATTGGGAAATAGCGGCGTTTTGCATCATTCAGCCGACAGCGGAGCGGTATGCCTGTTCAGACCGTATAAAAACGTCAGCACTTGGCGAGGTCTTTTCGAGCCTAGTACTGCTACGTTTTTATTCGAGCGCGAGCGCGTCTGAACAGACATACCGCTCCGCTGCCGGCGTGACTCGCCACACCCCTCCCCGCGCCTTCGCGAAAAAACTTCGCATACAACAAGAAAGAGTCCCTCACGGAACTCTTTCCATCCTTCGGCTCACGCCAAACTTATTTCATTTGCCTGCTGTTATACCAGCTCTAAAACAACTTCCAGAGCGCCGTCGCCCTTACGCTGTCCAATCTTTATGATTCTGGTATATCCGCCATTGCGACCTACATATTTAGGTGCAATTTCATCAAACAGCTTTGCTACCATGTCAACCTTCTTGGTGTTCTTCTTCTTGCCTGCATTGGTGGTGGGAACCTCGGTTACAGGGTTCAGCACCTTCAGCATCTGATGTCTTGCATGCAGTCTGGAAGGCATATCCTTCTTGATTTCTTTCTCTACTTCATCGAAAACAGTAACGGTAACACCGTTCTCAATTCTCAGGATTTTGCCGTCCTTATCACGATGAGTCTCAGAAAGCACCTTTCCGGTATCCTTATCAACAATTTGCTTTACTCTCTTGCCATCCTTGTCCTTGCGAGGAACTTTTGCAGTCACCTTCACAGTCTCAAAGTTATCTTTTTCTTTTACAGCCAGCGCAATCAGACCTTCTGCAATCTTGCGTACTTCCTTTGCTTTTGCCTCAGTGGTAACAATCTTTCCCCTGTACAAAAGCGCCGTAACCTGATTTCTCAGTAATGCTTTTCTCTGGCTGCTGGTTCTGCCGAGTTTTCTGTATTTTGCCATTTTCTTAAATCCTTTCTCATTTCATGGTGCATCCGGCCATGCTCCTTGGTCTTACTTGCCGAACACAATTTCTAAAGCCACGCATGATATACGTCTGCGCACTCTTTGGCTTTACCGCAGACTGTATTCACATTTATTTATTCATCACTTGAATTGAGCTGAAGTCCCAATTCTTTTAATTTTGCAAGCACTTCCTCTAAGGACTTGCGGCCCAGATTACGAACCTTCATCATGTCTTCGGAGGTCTTGTTGGTAAGCTCTTCAACCGTATTGATACCTGCTCTCTTTAAACAGTTGAAGGAACGAACGGACAGTTCCAACTCATCAATAC